>SLKL01000147.1 GCA_007134625.1 Saprospiraceae bacterium | reverse complement strand
CTGCATTATCAGCAATGATTCTCAAAGGCTCTTCCAAAGCTCTCTTAACGATTTGAATACCGATAGTCTGATCCTGATTCTCTCCTTCAAGATTATCCAATGCAGAAATAGCGCGTACAAAGGTAACTCCACCACCTACTACAATACCTTCTTCAACAGCAGCTCTTGTCGCATGCAATGCATCATCTACTCTGTCTTTTTTCTCTTTCATTTCTACCTCAGAAGGAGCTCCGACATAAAGTACAGCAACACCACCGGCAAGTTTCGCCAATCTCTCCTGTAGTTTTTCTCTGTCGTAATCCGAAGTTGTGCTGTCGATTTGCTGCTTGATCTGATTGATTCTTGCAGTAATCAAATCCTGCTCACCTTTTCCATTTACAATGGTAGTGTTGTCTTTATCTACAGTAATTTTCTCAGCAGTACCCAGGTGATCAAGCTCTACATTTTCAAGCTTATATCCTTTCTCCTCAGAAATAACAGTACCTCCTGTCAAAACTGCGATATCCTCCAACATGGCTTTACGTCTGTCACCAAAGCCGGGAGCTTTTACAGCAACTACTTTCAATTGAGCGCGTAGTCTGTTCACCACCAATACACCCAAAGCCTGACTTTCGATATCTTCAGCGATGATCAATAGTGATCTTCCTGCTCCCATCACTTTTTCCAATACAGGAACGATATCCGCCATGTTAGAAATCTTCTTATCATGGATCAGGATATATGGATTCTCATACTCAGCGACCATATTCTCGCTATTGGTAATGAAGTATGGAGACAAATATCCTCTGTCAAACTGCATACCCAGTACCTCATCTACATAAGTCTCAGTTCCTTTCGCTTCTTCAACAGTAATTACACCGTCTTTGGTAACTCTTTTCATCGCATCAGCAATCAGTTTACCAATCTCGTTGTCGTTATTTGCAGAAATTGAAGCTACCTGCTCTATTTTGCTGTAGTCATCACCAATGATTGTACTTTGGTTCTTGATGTTTTCAATAACTACCTTTATCGCCTGATCCATACCCCTTTTAAGGTCCATGGGATTCGCACCGGCTACTACGTTTTTCATACCCGCATTAACCATTGCCTGCGCAAGTACAGTAGCAGTTGTAGTTCCATCACCTGCAATATCAGCAGTTTTTGAAGCCACTTCCTTTACCATTTGAGCACCCATATTTTCTATAGCGTTATCCAGCTCTATTTCCTTAGCTACTGTAACACCGTCCTTAGTGATATGAGGAGCTCCGAAAGACTTCTGTAATACTACATTTCTTCCTTTTGGTCCTAATGTTACTTTTACCGCATTTGCCAAAGAGTCGATACCTTTCTTAAGGCCTTCTCTGGCTTTTGAATCAAAATTTATTTCTTTTGCCATTTTGCTTTATTTGTTTTTTTAGTTAAAAAATTAATATTGGATGTCTCAATCCGCTTAAAGTATGATTAGGATATCATCTTCTCTCATAATCATATAGTCCTGTCCGTCCAATGATATCTCCTGTCCGGCATACTTACCATAAAGTACGATATCACCTTTCTGCACAGTCATTAAATTACCATCCTTTCCGGGTCCAACAGCTACGACCTCACCTCTTTGGGGCTTTTCCTTAGCTGTATCCGGGATAATAATACCACCCTTTGTTTTCTCTTCAGCGGGTGCCGGTTTAACTACTACTCTATCACTGATAGGCTTCATATTTTCAAATGTTTTTTTGTTAAAAAATTAAACTTACACTTCTTCTCTATCACAAGCTGTGCCAATCAAAATTAGGTGACAAAATTTCATTTCTTACTGCCAAATAAGATAATGAAGGCATCAGGTATTGCCAAAATGACAAAAGGTCCGACGCATAACGCCGAACCTTTTCTCTATAAATGGTTTTGGTACTTAATTCTAAAATCCTACTCCCGGAGCTGAAGGCGTCACAAAGAATGTGGCAAGTATGCAAAGTATAAATAAAACTATTGCAAGTCCCCAGGTTAATTTTTCTACAAAATCTGTTGATTTAGCCGCTCCAAACATCTGATTTGCGCTCTGTCCTCCAAAAGTGGAATCAACACCTCCTCCCTTTGGGTTTTGAATCAATACCACAAGGGTTAAAATGACACAAACAATGGCTATCAAAATCGTTAATCCTACAAGCATAATATATAATTTTTTAGCTCTTTTTTAATTTGGACGCAAAGTAACTACTTTTTTTCGGATATTTCACCCCTAATTGACGATACATTTCATTGGCCTCCTCAATATGCCCCTGATCAGCCAACAAATCTGCTAAGGTCTCTGATACAATTTCAGGATTTAAAGAGAGGTCGCTTTTAGAAACCTTAGTTTTTTTATCTTTATTTTTGGGTTTTTTAGACTTTTTATTCTTTGCGCTTTTTTTCTTATCTTTTTTATTTTTTTCACTTTTTTCCTCTTCGCTGAGGTCGTAAGTAAGTTCCTCTATTTCCTCTGTCGGAATTTCTGTTTGCACAGTACTTTCGTCCGGGTCCATTCCCTTAATCCATTTTAGAAAAGGAGAAGCCGAGAAATTATCATGTGGCAAGCGAACTGTTTCAGGCTTTTGAACGGAAGCCTTCTCGGTTTTCTGCTCTGTCGGAGACTCTTTAGCTGGAGCAACTTCAATATTTTCGAGAACCGGCTCTGATTTGACCGTAGTCTCCTCCGATTCAGCTACTACAGGTTTTTCGATTCCGCTTTTAGCTACTGCAAGCTGATCAGAATGTTCCGACCCACCGATTAGCTCCTGAGCTTCCTGACTGAGGGTTTCTTTTTTATTTAATTCAGAAAAAAATGCAAGCCTGTTCAGCATATAAAGGCTATCCTTGCCAGATTGAGCAGGGTCGTATTCTCCATTGGTGATTTTTCTTCGTATAGCCTCCCACCTCACATTCGCAGAGTAAGCACCTGCGTTCAGCAACTGAAGGATTTCTTCATCCGAAAGATGCTCAAGTGGATTGGGTTTATTCTGATTGTTTTTTTCCATATCATTTTTCATTACCTACTTTCGGCCTACCAATTAGAAAACGCCGCATTAAATACGTCCTCCGTGATTTGCTCGAAAATAGTCTCTATAAGCTGTATCTCCACATCTGCCAGATTTTGGTCTGCTGGAAAATCCTCAAAAAAGGAAAAAGTCCGCTGCCAATTGTCCTTCTCATTTTGCATGCTTTCATACTCCACTCTTATACCAATCGTTAAGCGATTGAGTGCTGTCCTTTCTCCCTGAACAGGATCGAGAGCAGTTACATCATACCTGACTATGGCACCACTGAATATCAAATCAGGATCTACCTCAGCCAAAGTCAATCTCGTTTCTCTCCTGATTTTATCCCTCATCGCTTCTGAAAAATCCTGATCGAGGGTAACCGGAGCATTTAGCGCATTCAATTCAAAGTCCTCCACAAAAAAAGTATGCACATCCGGATGGATACTAATCCCCCTGAAGGAATAACAGGAACTCAGGCCGGTCATGATGACGAAAAAAGCTATGGCAAAATAAGTTTTAAACATTTTATTGGTCGATATCGTATTGTTTGATTTTTCGGTAAAGGGTTCGCTCCGAAATACCTAATTCGAGAGCGGCGTCTTTTCTTCTACCTCTATGTTTATCTAATGCTTTTTTGATCAGTTGTATTTCATTTTCCTCCAAAGATAAATTTTCTTCGAATTCTTGCGCTTCCTCTGATTCGCGATTTCTTCGGTTGACCTCGTCTATGATTATTGAGCTCAGCGCCTCGTCCCTGTCCATCTCCTCCCCGTAACTGTCAGAATAAATAGCATCAGTATGCTCAGGACTTTGTGACGAAAAAGTAATAGGTTCAGCGAGTGCCCGCATCTCACCTTTGGAGGGTACTTTCAGGTCGTTTATTGCCACCAGCTCCAGCACAAATTTCTTTAAATCCGACACCTCCTTTTTCATTTCAAACAACACATTGAACAACATCTCTCTTTCCGTCATACCACTATCCTCCTCAGCGAACTGAGATATGGCCGGCAAATTCCTGCGAAGCAACTCAGGTTTAATAGACACCAGATCCTCAGCTGTCAGGAAGTCGCTGTCTGTTAAGACTGAACTCTGTTCTGCCAGGTTTTTCAATTCCCGAATATTGCCCGGCCAGGCATATGCTTCCAATAAAATCTTGGCATTGTCCTCCAATTGGATAGGCTTGCTCCTGTAGCGCTCAGCAAAATCAATCACAAAACGGCGAAACAGTAGGAAAATATCATCCTTACGCTCTCTCAGCGGAGGTATATTTATGGGAACGGTATTGAGTCGATAAAACAAATCCTCTCTGAACTTGCCTTTCGCCACTTTTTCCTTCAAATCAACATTGGTTGCCGCCACTACCCTGACATCGGTTTTTAACACCTGCGAAGAACCCACCCTGAGAAACTCCCCCGTCTCCAGAACTCTTAGCAAATAGGCTTGCGTATCCAGGGGCATCTCGCCTATTTCATCTAAGAATATAGTCCCACCGTTGACGGTTTCAAAATAACCTTTGCGCTCTCCAGTAGCGGAAGTAAATGAGCCTTTTTCGTGTCCAAAAAGTTCGGAATTTATAGTACCCTCAGGGATTGCGCCACAGTTGATGGCTATGAAATTGTTGTGTTTTCTGATACTCTGTCCGTGGATGATTTTGGAAAAAACTTCCTTCCCTACCCCACTTTCACCGAAAATCAATACAGTCAATTCGGTTTTGGCTACGCGCAATGCACGTGAGAGCGCCTGATCGAGTTTTTCGGATCGGCCGACAATGCCATATCGCTGTTTTACCGACTGCAAATTATAGTGGTCCACCATTTAAGCTCAGTTTTTAAAAATGCCGGATCAAACTGATACAATTTCCCCCAACAAGGTAGCGCTCGTAGCATCAGTGACCGTAACAATCACATAATCGCCCGGCTTCAATCCATCTTTTTTAGGAAAAACAATCATTTTGTTTTGAGAATTACGTCCCTTAAAGTCCTGATCACTTTTTTTAGAATCACCCTCTATCAGCACTTTGAAGGTTTTACCGATATCATTCGTATTGTGCTTTAGCGAAATCTGATTCTGCAACTCAATGATCTCCTGAAGTCTCCTCTTTTTCACCTCATCGGGAATGTCGTCCTCGTACTTCTTAGCAGCAAGTGTACCCGGTCTTTCGGAATACATAAACATGTAGGACATAGAGTATTGTGTGAATTCCATAATACTGAGGGTATCTTGATGCTCCTCCTCGGTCTCTGTACAAAAACCGGCTATCATATCAGAAGAGATAGCGCAATCCGGAATTACCTCGTAAATTCTTTTCACCTTATCCATATACCACTCGCGGGTGTAGGTCCTGTTCATCAACTTCAGCACTCTGCTGTTGCCCGACTGAACCGGAAGGTGGATATAATTGCAAATATTTTCGTACTCGGCTATGGCGTAAAGCACATCGTCAGTGATGTCTTTGGGGTGGGAAGTAGAAAAACGCACCCTTAGATCGGGATGCACATCCGCTACCATTCTCAGGATTCTGGCAAAAGAGTAAACTTCCCCGGTTTCAGGATTTTCCCACTTGTAGGAATCGACGTTTTGCCCCAGCAAAGTCACTTCTCTGTAGCCATTTTCATACAGTTGGGTCGCCTCAGCTACTATGGTATAGGCATTTCTGCTGCGCTCTCTTCCCCTCGTAAAAGGCACAACGCAAAAGGAGCACATATTATCGCAACCCCTCATGATGGAGATAAAAGCGGTGATACCGTTATTGTCCAATCGCATCGGACTGATATCGGCATAGGTTTCCTCTCTCGATAAAAATACATTGACTGCTTTTTGTCCGGAATCGGCTGTACCTACCAAATTGGGTAAATCCCGATAAGCATCAGGGCCAACTACCAGATCAACTAATTTTTCTTCTTCGAGTAACTTGGCTTTTAATCGCTCAGCCATGCAGCCCAATACACCGACCAAAGTACCGGGTTTGCTCTTTTTTACTTTATCAAAAATCCTGAGACGCTTCCTTACCGTTTCCTCGGCTTTTTCGCGTATAGAGCAGGTGTTAATCAAAATCAAATCCGCCTGTTCCATATCGCGGGTCGGCTTGAATCCTACATCTCCCAATACAGACGCTACTATTTCACTATCGCTGAAGTTCATCTGACAGCCGTAGCTCTCTATATAAAATTTGCGCGTATTGGGATCGGGATTGAACTCATCTGCCTGTTCATAAACCTCACCTTGACGCTTTGGGTCAATTACTTTTGGAATGGCCTCCAGGGTTGGATTATTGTTGTACATTTTATGTGTATTTTTTAAGGACTGCAAAGATACAGAAAAAGATGACTTTAATGACAAAATGGCAGAGAAAAGGTTTTTGACAAGTATAACATGAAAAACAATTACCTTGTATGAATTATGATTAATAATTTATTTCATGAAATAGGATTACGAATATGGAGGGGAGGGAGAAGCCTAAGTTTTACCGTACCCGTCGTACCGACGCTAGGAGATATGATCGCGGTAACAGATTTTTATCAACTGGATTCTTAATTGATCAATGTAATGTTTCCAATTAAAATTACTTCATTTTCTCTGTCCAAATATTTCACTTGATAAACATACACTCCTTGGGCAAATTTAGAAGAAGGTTGCCATCCATCAGCTACTGAATTTGTGATTGCATAAGGATTAAAGAATATACGACCTCCCCATCTATCAAAGATTGATAAAGAATAAACTATCTCTTCATTTGATTGCCCAAAAAAAACTGAGTTATATTCATGAATTGAATTTAAGTTAATAACATTCGGAAAGTAAATATTAGTAGATTCACCTTCTTCAGACTCTTCTTCCATAATACAGTTTGGCGTATGGAGGTCATTTAAATCGTAAACAACTGTAAAACCTTCTTGAGTTCTTGAAGTTCCAACTATTACGTCGCCATCTGGATTCATTGCTAATGAATAACCTAAAGCATGAAACTCAGCTTCATGAGAAATTGAACCCACTAATTCCCATTCATGATTTATAAAATCATAAATTTGAATAGGACACTTTTTATCTTGAGGTACAGAAACTGCAATACGATTACCATCATCTGTAATTGCCACCTGATATCCAAAATTTTGTCCTAAAGCCCCATATATCTTATTTCCTTTTGCCAGCCAATCTCCGTCGATTAATTCATAAACTTCAACATAATGATTTTTAGTATTAGTACCACTCCAATCTATTGGAGCTCCGACAACTAGATATCTCCCGTTTCCACTCATATCCAGACTCCAACCAAAACTTAAATGATGGTGTTCTCCATGAAGTGATTCTCCAACTTGATTCCACGATATATCGTTATAAGTAAAAATCCTAACTTGTCCTGCATTTTCCCCCTTGTTGTCATTGCTTATAGAGCCTATTGCAATAGTTTTTCCATCCTCTGATAAATCAATATCCCAACCTGATTGGTCACGGTCAAACTCCCCTTCAATTCCATCACCTAATTGCAGCCATTGATCATTCACTTCTCGATATATATTTACAATTCCCCTATGGACGTTTCCTTGAGGATGGTGTGTTGCTGAAATAGCAACTGTTTTACCATCGTTTGAAATATCTATTGCATATCCAAAATGGATAAGCGAAAATGGCATTCCAAACAATATTTCTCCTGACAAAAACCAATCATTGCCTATGAAATCATAGATTCTTACTATATTTTCTCTGTATGATCCTACTACCATTCTATTTCCGGATGGGGCTAATGCGACTTCTGTCCCAAACCATGAATTATTAGTTAATCCTTCTATCTTTTCACCCTTAAGAGACCATACCCCAGATTTGTATTCATATACTTCAACCACCCCTCTTCCATTGTTTCTCCTTTGGGCTCCTATTGCTACTATCGTCCCGTCATAATTTATGGCAACTGCCGACCCAAAATCTTCATTCGGTTTTTCACCTAAAATATCACTTCCAATTTGTTGTTGTCCAGATAGGTTATAATTGACTGAAATAAATAATAATATGATAATGCACAATTTCATTATTTCTTGTTGATAAATGTATAAACGCACCCCCTCTTCCCCCAAACATAAGCACACTCCTTCTAAGTCCAACGATTTATCGCGCATTTAAGCTGATAAGCTTGTTTGTACGCACTTTCTCTATCATTGACTTTTGATCATCGTTCCAAGCGTCCCGGGTCGATTCAAGGCAAACTTAGCGATTATTTTTTGTAAAGAAGAGGTTTTTGGAGGAAAGTTTGGTTGGATTGAATGGGCAATGTGTTGAATGACTTCTTTGGGTTTGAGGTGGTTGTTTTTTTGACAGGGGGGTCATCGTTCTCCAGAAAAACCAACCACAAGGGGTCAATATGCTCCGGTATATCCAATTTAACCACTGAACCACCACTTTTGGGTAAGTGTTGTTGTGTATAGAGCTTATTCCTTTTGTAATTTTGAACTTTCCCTTTTTAAATATTCTTTAATCTCTGAAAAGTTCAATCCTTTCAAATCTTTCGAAATTCTGTCTTTGATTTTTCTAAAGGTTTTTACGGTGTCAAAATCTTTTTTTATATTTTCTTCTTTAGTTTTCATAATCGACAATTTCTTTAGGTGAACGTATTTCCAATGGGGGATAATTCATTCTCAAATTTATTGAATTATACCCTCTTATTCTATAAACATTCACAATATGTTTAAAATTCCAGCTTACTAAAATATCCGCTCGATGTATTGTTGCCGTTGCGATATGGATACAGTCATCAAAACTTGTTTCTCCAACAACCTTTGCCTCTATATATCTTGTCGCAAGTGCAAGAACATCATCAGTTATTTCTACTTTTTGCAAACTTACTTTTGGTAAATCGACAAAAAAGTCTCTTACTTTTTTTGGTGCTTGTACAAGTTCGGTTTCTACTAGTTCAGAATAAACGCAGATAATTTTTCCAAGTCTAATACGCTCAAATAATTGCAATGTAAATTCATCAAATTCTTTGTCAAATACTCCTCCAAAAACTGAAGTGTCAAGATAAAATCGTTGTTTCATTAAAATATTTTCTTAAAGTCCAAATTTACACAATTTTTAGTTTTTCTTTGGTTTTACACGAGGGGGTTCTAGCATTGTACTATCGTTTTGCACATAGCCGAAGGTGGCGATTATGGTACCATTCCTTTCGACCGAGCACCGCAAGTTAGTAGAAAGCACAGACTTATGCAACCTACCAAGCACGCCACTTTTGGCTATGCGATGTTGGCATACGTTTTTATTTTTCATTCTAAAGAGTTGTTTCAAGCTAAATTAGTTTGCCGATTTTAATTACGTTTCAGGTACCGAAAGATACTTTATCCAAAATTGTGAAGATAAGTGTCCCAAGGGAGATGATTAACGCAAGTACTGATAATGTTTTATTAGAGCGAGTTTCTTTAACTTTTTCATAATACATAATACCCGCTTGAGTTATTTTACACTCCGTGTTAGGTTTTCTACAATCAAAATCAGGGTCTGGGTCTTCGAACATACTCAATTTTTCCTCTATTGGTCTTGCAATTAATCCGTTTGAGGCTAAATCCTCAATAGGTCCAATTATTCTTTCATAGTCTATATCAAGTCTGTCAAATAAGATGTGATAATTGCCATCATTCCTATTTTGATAGAGATATTTGAGAATTTTGTTATCTAATCTCATGTTATTATAGGTCTTTAATATATGCCAACTCTGTATATCCGCGACCCTCCCCCAAAAACATACACATACTTCCCTAAATCAACAGGGTATATTCAGGCTGACTTTTTATCCACCACAAAAATTAAACATTTTTCATCAAATCCGGCGGCTTTTAGGAACTTTATTAGATGCTTACAGTGCATTCATCATATAGGTTGTAAGCTTACCCCATTCCAGCAGACAGTCCCTCAGCCCGATTAGTCCATGAATAAAATTAAGCTGATGGGCAGATTTTTTTCAACTTTTCGAAAAAAAATATTTTAAGCTTGAGAATATATCTATCTTTGCGCGAAATTTTTAAATATTAAAGATGGCAAGAAGGAGAAAAGAAAAAAAATCCGATGAGACATTAGTCGATATTGTAGAAGCAAGAGAGTCTGCAGTTGAATGGATTGAACGGAATCAGAACATCGTACTGGCGGTTGTAGTTGGATTAATTGTACTTGTTGGTGGTTGGTTTGCTTACAAAAACCTATATCAAATACCACGTAATGCTGAAGCTCAGGAACAAATGCACAGAGCTCAATTCCAGTTTGAAAGAGATTCATTTGCACTCGCTTTGGAAAATCCGGGTGGTGGTTATCCGGGATTTCTGGGAATCATCAATCAGTACGGTGGAACCTCAGCGGCAAATTTAGCACAGTTTTATGCAGGTATCTCTTATTTAAACCTCGGTAGATATCAGGATGCCGTTGACCACTTGAGAAGTTATTCACCCAAGGACGAATTGACTACTATAATGCGTCACGGTGCTATGGGAGATGCATATTCTGAACTCAATGAGTTTAGTAATGCCATAGATCAATACAGACGCGCAGTAAGAGCAGGAGATAATATTTTGCTGACTCCCTTTTACATGAATAAGTTGGGGCATGCGCTTATCCATCAGGGTGAATCAGCAGATGCCTTAGAGGTATTTGAAGACCTCAGGAGAAAATACCCCAACTCCAGCGAAGCACAAAATGCGGACAGACAAATAGCAAGGCTGAAAGCCAACTAAAATTAAAAAGTAATGTTTAAAAAGGCAGAGCGAAAGTTCTGCCTTTTTTTATTTCTAAAAGCAAGCATAAATGAGCAAGGACAAGAAAACCAATCTATCTGAACTAAGAGATGTTCAACTCAAGGAAATAGAGGACATCAAAATCGGAATAGTCACTGCAAAATGGAATGAAGACATTACCGCTGCCCTGACGGAAGGATGTGAGAAAACGCTTGTCGAATACGGCATCACCG
>SLKL01000030.1 GCA_007134625.1 Saprospiraceae bacterium | reverse complement strand
GATGTACAGTACCAGCACTCATATCCACTACCTCCAATGTACCTTTGGTGAATCCATCGGGTATCTCCAGCGTCAGAGGTCCAGTGGTGGGATTGGGGAAGGCTTTGAGGTCTTGTCTATCCTGTCTCGGATGAGTAATCACTGAAGTTGTTAATCCCAGATCCTCAGCTGAGATTCTCATTACTGTATTATGTAGGTTTGTACTATTGTTTCCTTCCCTTGTATTGCCGGAATAAAAAAATAAAACATCTCCATTGTCAAGTGATTTCATATTGAAAGATAGATCAATGCGGCGATCATCATAAAAGTCTAATGTTCGAAGTAGGTTGGTTTCTCCATTTTCATCAAGATGCCAAACTTTAATACCTTTATTCGAAATCGTTGGATTGATCAATTGAAAAAATAAAAATTCATTGGTGTTAGGGATATGTACCGGCGAGTTAACGCTAGGAACTATCTCTTTCCCTAAATCAATATCCGAAATATGATTACCGAATTTATCAAACACTGAAAAATAAACATCAGGTAGTATATCATAAAACATGAGATAAGCAGAATCCTGACTCTTAATTAAAATCAAATCATCGTAAGTTCCCCAAAGTGTAGAATGCCATTTTGCAGGCAAATACTCTGTTATATCAACTTCAAATGAGTGTCGAAGGTCTGTATCAAAAAAATCCAGAATAGTAGTAAAGCTATCTGGAATTATCTCACTAGGATCTTCTATATCAAATAATGGTTGACTACTAAATCTTAAGTTTGTAAAACCATTAAATGATGAGAATAAAGAACTAAATAAAAATCCTTGCCTAGGTTGTGGAAGAATCGTACTGTCCATATATAAAAGATCAGCATAGGGTGAAAAGTGTCTGAACTCGTTAATTATGTTACTTTGATTATTTTCCTCAACCTGATTTTTAGGATGATAATAAATAAAATCATTTCCATTTCTTAACATCTTTGTCGAACCAAATACAAACAATATTTCATCCTCCCCATAATCTTGATTGTAAAAAATATTCATTTCTTCACCGGATTCAGGGTCAATTTCCCTCCTTAAAAATTGCCCAAGATTCCACCCAAATATTGGGTGGAGATCCTGAGCAATTTTATAGCTTACCAATTCTATCAGCCCATCTTCCATGATTCCAAAATAAGCGGGAAACTCATGGAAGCCGGTCTCCCGTACATCAAACTTTTTGTTCCAAATTAACTGACCTGTATTTAGGTCTAATTTCTCTAGAAATACCCCACTATATCTATCAGCCCGATCATAAAATACAAAATAAGCAATGGTGTCCCCAACTAAAAAGACTTCAGAATTCCCTAGGATTTCAGTACCTTCTGTGAGTTCAGTAACTATTCTGCTACTATCAACAAAAAGATGAGTCCATTTTGGGGTGATTCCATCAAAGTTTATGGGAGCAAATGCATCCTGACAAATCGTGGAATATGAGATAACTAGGCTAAAAATTAGAATTGATAATTTTTTCATGATTGTGTTTTTTGTTTATTGAATAAAGTGTTTAAATTGTCAACTTATTAGTGTCAATTTTCTCCGCAATTCATCGAACTCCCACATTCACCTATAAGCACGTAACCAGGTCCTGGATGAGGAGCTGAAGTTAAACCATGACAATCTCCAAATAATGTAAATTGTTGATTAGACTGATGAATAGTCCCTTCACTGGTATAGCAATACAATGTAGTTCTTCTACAACACATATCTCCACAATCAACTCGAATTATAATATCTCGGATAGGATTCTCAGGATCAAAAACAAAATTAATCCATGTTTCGGAACATTGCATGAATGAAAATTCTGCAAATAACAAAGTATTTAGATCATTACATTGAAACCACCCACTCCATTGTTGATCATTTAAGAACCAGTCAATATACCATTCTTCAGCAAGCTCGCTTACTAGGTAGGTAAAGTCATTGATTTCATTTAACAATGTGGTGGTATCTCCTGATATTAAAAGATCAATCCAATTATTTATTAGAGAATCACATTGTCCAAATATTGGAAATGCTCTGAAGTTCTCGAAATTAAATTGAAGGATCAAAGTTGTTGGACTTGAAATTACTTCACATAGCACAACATCAAAAATGGCACGAGCGGAGCATCCTGGAAAAACTTCGAGATCAACGGTAAAATCAGTTTCTGTCCAAATGGCATGACAATAATCGTAATTTGAGCAGCCGTTAGTTCTACTTACTGATAGTGATTGATAATCTGGAAAAGACTTGTTAATCTTTTGCTTCATCAGTTCAATTTTATGTAAATCTTGATCTTGGTTATCTACCTCTCTTTCGCAAGATACCAATATCAGAGCAAATAGAGCAATAAATGGGAAGAGATTTTTAATTTTTACTATATTTTTCATTTTATTTGTTTTTTACAATTTGAAAATAATCTGTGAGTGGAGGCGGTTAAACAACCTCCAATAGACGAGAACAAGGGTTTTACACCCTAATTAAATAATGCGTATTTTCCTTTTTAAAGTCGTATATAAAACCCACCCCTACCATACAGCCAGGAAGGACAGAAGGATATAGGATGTTCTGTGCTTTGGTGTTTCCCTGCTTTTTTTGTGTATGTGGAAATGGAAATCATTTTATAAAAAAGGTTAAAAACGAAATTGTAATTTAATAAACTGTGGAACAATTATAAGATAAAATATTGTGTATATAAAAGAATTTTTGTATATTTGAGTTTTGAAACGAATAAAAAATAAACAGGGATGGAAAGTATTACTCAGATTT
>SLKL01000272.1 GCA_007134625.1 Saprospiraceae bacterium | reverse complement strand
TGATAATATGCCACCGGGTGTCTACGCTTACCATTTAGTTGTTGAGTGCACAAATGGAGAAGTAAAT
Source organism: Saprospiraceae bacterium (assembly GCA_007134625.1). Lineage (GTDB taxonomy): Bacteria > Bacteroidota > Bacteroidia > Chitinophagales > Saprospiraceae > PWJY01. Next base: position 2,717 of record SLKL01000272.1, on the reverse strand, counting down.
GAAATAAGCGGTAATATTACTTTAATTAGATAATTTCTTTTATTTTTGATCATGGTGGATTTAAAGTTTTTTAAATGTATTTTACTTTTGCCCTTTTTATTTCAATCTTTATGGTTGCATTCTAATTGTGCAGTAGGTGGTGAATTGAGATACAGTTGCATTGGTGGTAACAATTTCGAGATTGAGGTAATTGTTTATATTGATTGTTATGTTTCATGTCCCACTGTATCTATCCCACCTAAGCTTCCGGTAAATTTTTTTACATCGGGTAATTTTCCTGCGAATAATGTAGGCAGTAATGGTCAAATTCATTTAGATAAGATAGAAGAGTTTAGTTTAACTGACACCACCCATCAAGAGAGGGAATGTGGTTTTTTGCCTAAATCTGTCTGTGTTAACGCAGTGCTATATAGAGGAACAGTTAGTCTTCCTTTTCGGTTTGGTGGATATTATCTGGCAAGTGAATGGTCTCGAAGGAAGGTAATGATTACCAATATGAGACAATCTACACCCAATGGTCCCATATTCACAGCCAGAATTTCTCAAAATTCCTTGAACGGCTGTTATAGTGGGGGTAGGTTCAGAGAATGGGATCGGCTTTACTTTTGTCTTGATGAAGAAATATATTACGACCATTCGATTATCAATTCTGATGCAGATTCATTTGTTTATTCATTTTATCATCCATTCTTTACTACATGGCCTGATCCTCCTTTTAATCCCTTAAGATTTGAAGATGGATTTTCTGTTAATAATTTAATGGGTGGAGATGATCCATTGAGAATTGACCGGAATACAGGAATAATTACCGGCACACCAGATCAGGCAGGTAGTTTTATAATTGGAGTATCTGCAAGAGAGTATTTGAATAATCAACTTATAGCAACAACTTATAGAGACATTCTTTTTTTTGCTGTAAATTGTGGTAGAGCCAATGCTGACTTTGAGGTCGAGGATTTGTATTGTTTTGATCGAAGAATTGAGATTGAACATTACAATGAGAACTTCATTAGCAACCGGTGGGTAATTGGTAATCTGGATGACCCTATTCGTGTAACTACCAGCGATAATGGAACAATTATTTTTCCAGATTTTGGCGAATTTGAATATACGCGGATAGCTTTTGGACCTCATGATGGATGCCACGATACTGTCACTCAAACAATAATTATAAAGGACGAGGAAGTTGGGATATTTGCTGAAATAGAAAGAGATAGTTGCACCTCTGATACCCTTGATGTTTTAGTTAATGTGAAAAGTACTTATCTCCCACTTGACTCAATTGATTTTGAATTGAGGATAAGGCAAGGTAATGAATCTGAAGTTACTTCTTCAGCGGAATATCAATTTTCAATCTCAGGATTTCCCATTTTTATTATAACTGTTAATGTATTGAATCCTGAAATTTGTGCAGAATCATTCGTTAATGTTTATCCCACAGGTTTTATTTTTAATGATGGTTTTACCAGAGATTACTTTATCTGTGATGGAGAAGTCATACTGGATGAGCACTGCGATCTTCGAAATGAATTAATTGATCTGAACTGGGACCCTGAACCATTTGATATCATCGAGCAGGATTTTCCTTACGATTGTATTATTCCAGTAGTGGCACCTGATACGAGCACACTTTATGTGGGTACACTTACTTTGGAGGACTGTATTGGTCACTTTTATTATAATATAGGTGTTTACAAAGAAGGGGATAAGTTTTTACAGGATACCTTTTGCGGAAGAATTATTCAGATAGAGGAGAATCCATTTTCCGGCTTTGCCAACCAATATAACTGGAGGTTTCTTCAAAATGATATTGTGGTAGGTACGAGGATAGGAGAGTTTCCGCAAATGACATTCCCATCTTTTGGTGATGCAATGGTTGAGTTAAGACCCTTTCAATTAAATGGGATAAACTGCCCGGACACTATCAGGCAGGAAATATTTTTGTTTGAGCCCTCTGTAGAGTGGGAAATAGATTTATTTACATTAAATTGTATTGATAGTCTTACAGTCCGGATTTCAGGTGAGCAGACAGGTTTAGTATTAGGAGAAGAGGAGTATGTTTTCATTAAAGAAGGGCAAGACACTATAATAAGTCAAAATGCTGAATTTGAGTTTACTACAGGCTTAACTGATCGCATTGAATTTACCTTAATTGTCAAAACTGATAGGGGGTGCTTTATTGAAGAAAGTTTTAATCTGGAAACACCTTACAATCCGGATTTAACCGGATCGGAATCATTTTCCATTTGTTTTGGTGATACATTGGTGCTTGAATATCCGACTTTAGATGGATTAGATTTTAACTGGGTCGATACCATTGGATTTTTAAGTGAAATTGATGAACTACCGGCCTTGGTATCTCCTGATAGCAGTTTTCAATATGAATTATTGACCTCTTTAAATGGATGCGATTTCTCCTTTACTTTTGATGTGCAGGTCAATTATATTGATGAGATAGATCTGAACTCTTTTTGGTATTGCGATAATGTTCTGGAGCGTGAATTTGATTTCAATGAAATTTTTGGAGCTGATATATCAGAATGGAGGATTTTTGATAAGGATGGACAGCTTGTCGAAAGTGGAGAAGATAATTTTACAAATATTGAATTTCCGGAAATTGGGGATTATATCGTTGAGTTGTTTTCTGATACTCAGGGTGGTTGTGGAAAATCTGCTGTGGGTTTTATTCATTTCATTGATACGACAACTGTAATCCT
>SLKL01000006.1 GCA_007134625.1 Saprospiraceae bacterium | reverse complement strand
TTTTATTTCTTTGCAGATGTAGTGACCTATGTATTGGTGTCTTTTATTCTGTCTCTGATTGGTCAGCCCATAATGTACCTGTTTCTGGATAAATTAAAATTGCGGAGGTTTAGATACGGTCCGCAAGTAAGCGCAGTTCTGACATTAATCATTTTTTTACTGGTGCTTTTACTGATTTTGGCTACTATTGTTCCCATAATGATACAGCAGGCGATCTCTATTGGGGAGGTAAATTTCCAATCTATAGCGGTTGCACTTGAAGCTCCACTTGCTGAGTTTATTGATAGGATGGAACACTATGGCTTAACTGTCATCGAGAAAAGCCCTTCTGAGATCATTGAACACAACCTCAATCAACTAGGCGGACCGGCTGATATTGGTTCGTATCTCACTTCTCTCGTAGGAGTGGCTGCCAATATTTTTATCGCCACTTTTGCGATACTTTTCATTACTTTTTTCTTCCTACAGGATCAGGGTATGTTTGTGAGCTTTATACTTGCTTTGGTTCCCGATCAGTATGTAGATCAGGTTAATAACGTACTTGGAGACACGACTTACTTACTCAGGAGATATTTTGCAGGAATTCTGGTTCAGATAACAGTGATCACTCTTTACCTGACTATTTTACTCAGTCTCTTTGGTGTTCAAAATGCCTTATTGATCGCATTTTTTGCAGCAGTCATTAATCTGATACCGTACATTGGGCCAATAATAGGAGCAATTTTTGGTGTTTTTCTGACCATTTCCGCAAATGTAGATATGGAGTTCTACACTGAAATGATGCCTTTGATTATTAAAATTCTCATCATCTTTGCGAGTATGCAATTGTTGGATAATATGATATTACAACCTTATATTTTTTCCACTTCGGTACTTGCACATCCATTGGAGATTTTTCTGGTAATCATCATAGCAGGTAAAATGGGAGGGATAATCGGGATGATTCTGGCTATTCCTTCTTATACTGTGATCAGGGTAATTGCACTCAACTTCCTCAGCGAGTTTAAGATAGTCAAGAAGATGACCTATCGAATTGAAAGAAAATCAGCAAGACAACATTAAACAAAAAAATATATGCGTGAAGCTAAAGACAAACACTTTTTAAAAAAACCCATTTACGAGGGCGGGAAAGAAGCCCTTTTTGATTTTATAAAAAAAAACCTGAAGTACCCCAAAGAAGCGCTTAAAAATAAGATTGAGGGAGTAGTCATCGTCCGATACACGATAAACAGAGACGGTAAAGTAATCAAGACAGAAGTCAAAAACAGTCTGGGATACGGTTGTGATGAAGAAGCTCAAAGGGTAGTAAAAATGCTTAAATTTCACGTACCCAAAAACAGAAAGCTCAAGGTGCTTTTTCACAAAAAAATACACATCAGGTTTACGCTTCCCAAGAAAAAGAAAACTACTAATAAAGTTGAAATCAGTTACTCCAGCCAAAAAAAGGAGGAGCAAAAACCGAAGACCTCTTACGAGTACACTATTGAATATTGATCTAATTTCTCAAACTCAGAATGATTTTTATTGTTAATCGCTTATGAAAATATTTAAATACAGCCCACCGGAACTCGGGACGAGCCCCGAGGAGAAAAAATATCTTTGGCAACTGGAAGGCTTGTGGTGGATTATATCTCTGGTTTTTTTAGCCCTGGTGATGCTGCCTATTTTCAGAAGTGTGGAGAACTATCCCTTCACTCTACTCAATGTCCTTTTTGTACTTTTGTTTTTTCACTTTTCGCGTCATGTTGTTTTCCTGAAGTACTCAGCCCTGCGCATGTATTTCTGGTTAAAATTTCTACTGGGCCTGATTACTGTACCGATCCTATTTGTCATGGCGGGTCAATTTGGTTATTTTCAAACCTGGATGGATGAGCACACCATGTCGGAACTCATGGGTGACCTTTCCTATCAAAGACAAGTATCATTGAACAGCTACATCAAAACCCAAATGGTATTTTTTGCAACGGCTACGCTGATTAGCGGTGCATTATTTGTATTGAGGTTGATGATATCAGCCTGGAGGCAGGTTAATTTAAAGGGAATTTAAAATTAAAAGATGAGTGATTCAGTAAAGGAATTCAATGCATACCGCTCTAAAATGAATGAGCGCATATTGGGGACGGACAACAAAACTATAAAGAGATTTTTTGCTCTGGACTCCGCAGCCTATGATGAAGGTGCTTTGGACAAGAAAACCAAAGAGATGCTGGGTTTAGTCGCTTCTCTGGTATTGAGATGCGATGATTGCATAAGATACCATGTAGAAAAGTGCTATCAAGAAGGGCTGAACGAAAAAGAGTTTTTTGAGATACTTGCCATAGGCAATCTGGTAGGTGGCTCCATTTGTATTCCACATACGAGAAGAGCTGTGGAATTTTGGGATGAACTGGAAAAATAAGTTTAGCAAACTAGGCTACAAAAAATTAGTATCAGACTGCGATTACTATTGATTCAAACAAAATTATTAAGGTTATCGCATTTTAATGGTCTTAAATAGGCAATGATATAATTGAATTAGGCTGTGATATAAACTATTGGGGATTCAAATTCAACTCATGATGCAAAATACAGGGTTTTAAAAAAAATATATCGTCTTTCAGACAAGACTCTGCCCGCATAGCATAGCTAACTTTCTTTTTTGGCATTGCCCTCTCGTCTTAGGCCGAGACAGGCTAAAAAAGAAACAAAAAAAGTCTAGGACTACTCGCTTTTTTTGATCCATTTAGCAAAGCTGTAGCCGGACCCACTTAAACTCGCTTTACCAATTCTTTTGCTGACTCATGTCCG
>SLKL01000011.1 GCA_007134625.1 Saprospiraceae bacterium | reverse complement strand
TTTCTGGTTTCTGGCTGCTGGCTATATGTAACCAAACCAACTTTTTTAGTTATTATTTAAAACTTTAGGTGTCTCTAATATTTAGGATGGGATTTATAAAAGTTGAGACTACAAATATGCCAGAAGCACAACCGCCAGAAGCCAGAAGCCAGAAGCCAGAAGCTTTATTAAAACAGTTTTTCCAACAAAATACCGGTAGCCACACTCACATTCAAAGATTCGGCTAGGCTGTTATTACTCCCCTGAATACGGTAAAAGGAATGGCAGGTGGACTTTACATCATCACTCAGTCCACTACCCTCGCTGCCCATACACAGCACTATTGGTTTATTAGGTCTCGAAAAGGAAGGGTTGCCATCGATATCGGCACCGATAAAAAGGTGATCGGGTAATTTTTCTGTCAGCTCGTTAATATCAAGGCGGTGGATATTCAAAGCAAAATGGCTACCCATGGCAGATTGAATGACTTTGGGGGAATACACATCCGCACATTTATTACTGAGAAAAATATCTTTGATGCCATACCAATCGCAAGTCCTGATAATGGTGCCTACATTACCGGGGTCCTGAACACCATCTAAAAATATTTTTATGCGATGATCTCTTATTTCAATATTATTAATAGTGCCCCTATCCAAAAGAGCTATCACAGGAGAAGGGCTCAAATGGTTACTGATTTTCTTAATGCGGATCGGATCAGTAAGAATTACTTTTTCTTTAAAATGATCGTAATTCTCTAATTGATCCTCCAGTAAAAAGATGTATCTGACCTTTTCAGGGCAAACTGAGAGTGCAGTTTCAACAATTTTTGTACCTTCGATTACGTATGCATTGTGTAATTCACGAAACTTCTTTCGAGACAGCGATTGTATAAACTTTATCTTCTGATTTGACAGCATTATATTCAGTTAAGAAACCCAAACAGGTGATCCGAAACTCAAATATCGTATTATTTTTTACAATACTTGTACTACTCATCACGAGTTCTTCCTGCAGCAGTAAGAAGTTTCTCAGTGAGGACGACTACCTGGTTCGTTCATCGGATTTTAAAGTTGTTGATCAACGAAGTGACCTTTATTTACAAAGGGCTAAAGCAGAGCTAAAAAACCTACCCCACATTAAGCCCAATACAAGACGCTTGTTTGTTTTTCCAAGAGAGCGAACCTGGTTGAGAATTAATCAAAAAGAAGAAAAAAGCAGTTGGAATGAATTTGTACTGAGAAACTTTGCTGAGGAACCCGCGCTTTTTGATTCACTTACGGTAGATCAATCGAGCCGGGCATTCGAACGCCACCTGAGGTCTAAGGGATATTTTAATGCCAAGGTGACAACTAAAGTTGAATTAGAGAATCAAAAAGCCCATATTCAATATTTGCTTCATCCCGGTCGGCTTTTTCTAGCTGATAGTTTAAATTACATCACAAGAGATACGGCGGTAAAGGAATTGTTGGAAAAGACAATGGGGGAAAGTTTTTTAAGTAGTGGAAACCCCATAAGCCGCGAAAATTATGACAGAGAAGTAAGGAGAGTAACGGAACTTTTACGAAACAGAGGCTACTATGAGTTTTATCCCAATTATCTAAGTGCCCTGCAATTGGGCGACACTTCAAAAACCAATATTGCTGTTTCTATAGAAATAGCCCCTCCCCTTCCGGATAGTTTACACAGACGATACTTTATCCGAGACATTACTGTTTTTGCCGACCACGATCCTTTTGCAAGGCAGGAAATCACACACGAATTCAAAAGAGATAGCATACATTATAAATTCAGAAATGAGCCTCAAATCAGGGTATCCAGAATTGAAAACAACATCTTCTTTCGACGCGGAGATTTGTACAATATGGAGGAATACAATAAGACCATCCGGAGATTGGGGAATTTATCTTATTATCGGTTTCCATCTATTATAATCGACAGCGACACCGAGGACGGTTATTATTTGGACTACACCATATTACTAAGGCCTAACCTTAAGTTTGCGCAAACGGCAAGTTTTGAATTGTCATATTCGCAGATTCAACCCTCTACCTCTCTGCTTGGTTTTCTTTTTTCACATTCATTAGAAAACAGAAATGTATTTGGTGGCTCTGAGCAGCTGGTCATCAATTTTGAAGCCGGATTTGAAACTCCTCTCCGGTCGATTTCTTCAGGAAATACGTTTAATATCAGCATAGGCGCTGATTTAATCAGTCCCCGTTTTAGAGATTACAACGGAATGCTAACCATTGCCAATCGATTGAGAATAGGAGATAGAAAATTATTAGGGGATAATTTTTATAATCAAATAAGAACAGAGTCAGACATCAAGGTAAGTGCCAATGCGGGTATGTCACAGTATCAGCTTTTCTACAGATACGTTTTTATGAATTTGGGTTATGGCGTCACCATTCAGCGCAGTCCTACGAGGTTTTATGACATTAAAATGCTTGGAATCAATTACTGGAGCCCGACGGAGTTAAGTGATTTTGATCAGTTGATAGGTGAAGATATCCTTTTTCGCCGGAGATTTAGTAAAAGGCTAATAACCGGTTTTCTTTTTAAAGAATTGGCATTCCGTTACGAAACACGTCCCAACCGATTTGGTGAATCTTATGCTTTGTTAGCTAACTTTGAATTATCAGGACTTGAAATTGGATTAATCAATTCAACAAGCAGGCTTTTGGGAGGAGAGCGACTCATCAATGAGGTCAGATTGGGAAATGACACCATTACTTTTGCTAAATATGTGCGATTGGATTTGGATGCACGTTTTACCAAAGCCTATACCTCTACTCAAACGCTGGCTAC
>SLKL01000446.1 GCA_007134625.1 Saprospiraceae bacterium | reverse complement strand
GATTTTTGATTTATGAAGTATTTATTGAAGGGAGAATGTAAAAAAAGTAACATCAACAAACAGAAACCAGAATTGAATATCGCTGGTGGACTCCATTTAACCCATCTTTAAGTACAAGCTGAAGTTGCGAATCATATGCCTACACCGTCATTTTCAAATTTTTAAAAGCTGCAAGCAAGAATCATCTATAGCCATCAATAAAATCTGCATTAACAGGATCTTCGGTCTTCTTTATTAACGGTATTGACAGATTCTGCAATACTGTTCTCTGCAACTACAAGAGGCTTCTTAAAGATAGTGAAACTTAGCAATAGATTTCCCCGTTAAGAACCCCGAAAGGGGTGAAATGATTGTAGAAAAAATTTTGCGCCCAATATATAACCCTGAAAGGGTGGTATTATTCTTTTTGATTTTTACAAGCTAAAATTCAATTGTAATACACAACCTTTTAATTGAACCCACCAACCTCAGTTGGGGGCAGGCACTGATTAACGAACACCGATTAACGATTTTTGATTTATGAAGTATTTATTGAAGGGAGAATGTAAAAAAAGTAACATCAACAAACAGAAACCAGAATTGAATATCGCTGGTGGACGCCATTTAACTCATCTTTTAAATACAAGCTGAGGTTGCGAATTATTTGCCTGCACCGTCATTTTCAAATTTTTAAAAAGCAGTAAGCAAGAATCATCTATAGCCATCAATAAAATCTACCTTAACAGGATCTTCGGTCTTCTTTATTAACGGCATTGACAATTTCTTTTATGTTGTTCTCTGCAATTACAAGAGGCTTCTTAAAGATAGTGAAACTTAGCAATAGATTTCCCCAGTTAAGAACCCCGAACAGGGTGAAATGATTGTAGAAAAAATTTTGCGCCCAATATATAACCCTGAAAGGGTGGTATTATTCTTTTTGATTTTTACAAGCTAAAATTCAATTGTAATACACAACCTACATCCTTTTATTTTCCTGGAACGCTTACTACTCTTTTCAAAACCACAATCAGACCCAATAATGCCACAATCACTAAAATAAAAGGCAACAAACTCAAAAAACCTTCAAACTCAGGGTTTTGAACGAAACTCCAGACCTCTCTGGCATTTTTACCTCCCCAGAAAAAAAGCAATGTCCTGGGGAGCATACCAAGCATACTGGCATAGGTATATTTCCAAAGGTCCAGCGAAAATTTAGCCAGAAAAATGTTAATCATGGCAAAAGGCAAAACCGGAGACAACCTGAGCGAGGCGATCATTAAAGTCTGATTTTTCTCAATATTTCCCAGATAAGGCTTAAGGGAGTCAACCTCCTCAAAGGGAACCGTCTTGAAAACCCTGTTGATCAATTTTCCCAGATACAATCCGAGCAAAGCAGCCAATGGGTACGAAATAAAAATAGGAATTAACCCCATCCATCCCAGATAATACCCGCACAAAATAGCCACAAGGGTGCTTGGACTAAGGGCTGCACCTATCAACAGGCTTGCTCCAAGCGTGATCAAGAGATACAACAGCCGGATATCTATCCCAAAAATCCAGGAATGCGATTGCAGCCCAATAACAACCAACGAACTGGCAGCAAGGGGAAGCAAACCAAAAATTAGCATCAAAACAATGAGTTTTGAATTATCCCTGCCAACTTGATAAATGGCCGGGATATATTTTTTTAATGGCATGATTATGAGCCCTCTATCATTAGATTAATCAATTTAGGCTATTAAACAATATAGTGAAACTTAGATGACTATTGGTTTGAACTGACTATATGTTTAAAGATTCCTGTTTTTATAGATTCGATAAACGAACTAATATCCGAATGGTTAGATTTACCTTAGATCATAAATTAAACCCACTCCCAAAGACCGTGGGGAGGGGCAGGCAGTGATTAACGAACATCGATTAACGATTTACGATTTCAGAAGTGTTCTTGGTTTAGAACTATACCTATAAATAACATCTAAATTGAACAATATGAACTTCTAAAATCGAATATCGGCGAAATTTGCCTGTCCCGTCACCTTTAATTCTAAAAAAAGACTAGACGGGATTCTTCAATCAAAAAAATCTTAGAAGAATGCATGAATAAAAGCATTATAGAAATATCATGGCATCCTTAAATTAGTTTTAATTTCAGTTATGCGCCAAAAACATTAGATTAATTCCTTTATTCCGTGATGATTTTTTACACCAACAGTCAGAAGAACTACTTCAACTTCACCAAATACTCCATCAACTCTACCGTACGGCAAGAATAAGCATATTCGTTATCATACCAAGCCAGAGTTTTGTATAGTTTGCCTATTTTCATAGTGGACAAAGCATCAAAAATACTTGAATGAGTATTGGAAATGATATCGGTTGACACAATCGGATCCTCCGTATATTCAATGATACCTTTTAGGTCATTCTCAGCAGCTTTTTTAACCGCAGCATTGATATCCTCAACAGAGGGGTCTTCTCTCAACATGAACACAAAATCCGTAGCCGAACCACAAATAGTCGGAACACGCATTGCCGCTCCAGTTAATTTTCCTTTTAACTGCGGAAGGACTATTGCAGCTGCACTTGCCGCTCCAGTTGAAGTAGGAATAATAGATACAGCAGCAGCACGGGCCCTTCTAAGATCACTGTGGGGAGCATCCATCAATCTTTGATCAGCAGTGTAGGCATGAATGGTATTCATCACCCCCTGTTCAATACCGAAATTTTCATCTAAAACCTTAGCCAGAGGAGCAAGACAGTTGGTAGTACAACTCGCATTGGAGATAATATCATCTTCAGGCTTTAGGATATGGTGATT
>SLKL01000468.1 GCA_007134625.1 Saprospiraceae bacterium | reverse complement strand
TATTCAGAAACTCATTACGGAACTTCCTATAGTCACAACGGAAAGAATGCAAACAGAAAGCGAAATAAGCCTGACAGCGGAGGGTGATTACATCAGATGGTATCTGGATGCTGAGGATGAGATAGCAGCTTTTGAGGGATTTGAATGGCCGGTCAGCCTTGATGAAGGTGATAATATTTTTTATGTTTCCAACACCTCAATTTTTGCAGGAGAAGTCTTTCAAGTTGGAAAAACTAACTATAGCGGTAGTAATAATTACCATGCCAATCACCTAAACGGAGCTTTGATTTTTAACGTAAGACATGGCATCCGCCTCAATTCCGTTAAGGTTTACACTGATTTGGATGGGCCACGCGTTTTCACCCTTTTGAATAGATTAGGTGAGGTCATGCTTAGCGACACTGTCAATATCACAGATGCAGAAAATGGGCAAAGGGTTCAACTCGATTGGGACTTACCGGTAGGAAACGATATGAGAATGACTACCGATGCGGATTTTAATTTAATGACTTTTGGTCATCAAAGTCCAAGACTTTTCAGGTCAAACAATGGCATCTCTTATCCCTATGAAGTGGCGCCTTACGTCAACATTTACACGAGCAGCTTTGGTCAGGACAACTACTATTACTTTTACGATTGGGAGATTTCTCTGCCAGAAGAAACCTGTGAGTCAGAGCGCAAGCAGATCGTAATTAATCTGGATACAGGCGTAAATACTTCTGATTATGGTTTTGAAACTGATAAAATTATCATCTCTCCAAACCCCGGCTCTGATTGGATGGTGATAGATAGAAAAGGCAGCTGTTCTGGAAATGCAAAAATTGAGATCATGGATACCCGTGGTGTTAGTCACCTATCCTTATCCAGTAATCTCCAAACACCTAAGCGAATCAATACCTCCGATTTACTGCCCGGAGTATATATCCTGAGAGTAGAAATGTGCGGGAGCAGGTCTCATCAGGTTTGGGTGAAGCAGTAGTTTGTTAAAGGGAGTAGGGAGTATTTTACAAACATCCTTAATGAGCTGACTGAATGAAGTTCAATTATAAAAAAACGCTAAAAATCCGGATACAAAAGATACCGTTCCCTAACCAATTGAAAAGCCTCCAGCCCCTCCTGCCAACTCGCCCTGATTTCCTCCTCACTTAAGCCCGCTTTAATTTGTTTCCTCAATTCATCAGTACCGGCGAGACGATCAATAAAATTATTGCGGAGGAAAAACTTATCCTTATCCTCAAACCCCTCATACATTTTTATCAACCAACTTAGATCTATTTGCCCCTTTTGAGCCACCTCCTCCCACTCCATATCAGAAAAGGAAAAACCGCGGCATTCTCTTCCTATAAAAGGCGGCTGAGTAGCTCCCGGGAGACTTTGGGGAGTAAAAGTAGTATCACCAATACTGCTATAGGGACTTCCTATTAACTGAAACTGAAGGTGAGTGCCCCTGCCAACACTGACCTCTGTTCCTTCAAAAAAACAAAGAGAAGGATACAAAAGGATAGAGCGCAAATTCGGTAAATTCGGCGAGGGTCTCAAAGGTAGATCATAAGTCATGCTGTGGTCGTACCCCAAACAAGTCACTATATTGAGAGTAAGTTCCTCAGCTTGATTAATCCAACCTTCACCTACAATCATGAGGGCATACTCTGCTACCGTCATACCGTGAACAACAGGGACAGGATGCATTCCCACAAAAGACTGAAAACGCTCATCCAATATGGGCCCGTCTATATAAAACCCATTGGGATTGGGGCGGTCGGTGACAACGACCTCTACAGCATTTTCTGCAGCGGCCTCCATAATGTAATGCAAGGAACTGATGTAAGTATAAAAGCGCACCCCAACATCCTGAATATCAAATAAAATCAGATCTATATCTTCAAAATCCTTATCCTGCGGCTTACGCGACTGCCCGTAAAGAGATATGACCGGCAAACCGGTAAGTTCATCCCTGCTATCATCAATCAAGGCACCGGCATCGGCATCTCCTCTAAATCCATGCTCCAAAGCAAAAATTTTCTTGATATCCATACCTAATGACAAAAGCGTGTCGAGCAAATGCACCTCTCCGACCATCGAACTGTGATTGACGACCAGACCTAAGGATTTTCCCTCAAGTAAAGGAAGTAGTTTTTCCATACGTTCAGCTCCCATGACAACATCGGTCGCTATTGGAAAAGAAGACAGTTCCTCATCAGATTGCAAATTCGCATCTACATTCGTCGAAGCCGTACAGGAAACTGTAGCCAGCAAATAAAATAAAAAAGCCAGCAAAGGGGAATTTATATACATAACCATTGAAGTTACTATTTTAAAAGTGCTAAAACATTCCCCGGTGGTCTCCCAATAACTGCCGAATCACCTTTTATGACTACGGGACGTTCCATCAACTTTGGAAATTTGACCATGGCATCAATGGCCTCTTGTTCAGATAAGTCCTTTCCTTTGTAGTTCTCCTTATATTCTTTTTCGCCCTTCCGCAATAATTCAGTAGCATCGATATCCAGTTTTTTAAGGAGACTTTTTAGCTGATCAGCATTCAATGGTGTTTCAAGGTATTTAACCACCTCAGGCTCAACACCATTGCTTTTCAGTAATTCAAGCGTCTCTCTGCTTTTCCTGCATCTCGGATTGTGGTAGATAATCATATGTTTTTGTTTTTTAAATAGTTTGTTCCAATAAGCTAATGCATAATTCAGATAAATAATACAGTTCTTAATACATGAAAAAAAATTAAATGACTATCCGCTTTCATAACTATTGCTATACCAAGTTGTTGAAACTGTGGCTATTAGTA
>SLKL01000255.1 GCA_007134625.1 Saprospiraceae bacterium | reverse complement strand
TGATTGAATTAGGAAATTTATTAATCTACCCTCCTCACACAAACCAAAAATCGAAAAGAAGGCAACCACCGAACCTCCCCCTCAATCAATAATTGACCCCCATTCGCCTCCCTTAAAAAGTTCTTCCAGTCCTTTCTCCTAAAGCTCCTTTTGACAGAAAGGGGTGCATCATTTTTGGTGTATTCCGATGAAGAAAAAAGGCGGGTAGCTATTTTGATAAAGTGATAGGCGACAGGATGTCTGTGCAGGTCATTGATGATAAGTCCCAGTTTTGCTTTTTGAGTTCCCTTTTTCAATAAATCAACAATATCCTCATCCGATAAATGGTGACAAAAAAGATTGCAGCAAATGATGTCAGTTTTTTCTTCAGACTCCAACCACTGCTTGTAATCCTTCTGAATCCAGGTGACTTTTCCCCGCAGTTCCGGAAACTTTTTTTCTGCATAGGCAATGGCGTGAGGCTCCGTATCCAGACCGGATAATCGAAGCTTGGCCGGTAATTTATTTCTATTTTTCTCTAAAAAAAACAAAAAGTCCCCTCCACCACAGCCGAGGTCCACGATTTCTATTTCTTCACTGTCTTTGGGAATGAGTTTTTTAATCTGATTGAGCTGCTGTCCGTACAGAGCAGTAAACTTGTTGATGAAGGCAATTTCATCCAGGTTTTTATACAAAATCTGAGGATCAGCCAAGGGGCCATCCATCAATTCCTTTTCCTGAGATCGGCTCTTCATGGGTGCTGTGGATTAAGCATTGCGGGTCAGGTGAAAAATAGCTGTTTCCAGTGTCAGTCCGGGACCGAAAGCAGCCGAGAAAACACTTGCTTCCGACTTGCCGGAGGCCTTGAATTCCTCCAGCACTTCCTTCATCACAAAAAGAACGGTGGGGGAAGACATATTGCCGTAATTTTTTAGCGTACTGTAGGAATGCCGCAAATCTTCCTCACTCAGCCCAATACTTCTCTGAAAAGCTTCCAGAATATTCTTACCACCCGGATGAATGGCGTAGTAATCGTAATCCTCGATTCCGTTTTTCCGGCTTAAGGCGTTGTATAAATCTTTAATGTTGGCTTCAATAAAACCCGGTACTTCGCGACTCAACCGCATTTCGAAACCATCGTTTTTTACATCCCAGCTCATTTCTTCAGTGGCATAAATCAATTGGGACCGTTGGTCAATCAATTCAAATCCCGCTTGCTCCCTATAATCTCCTGACATGAGAAAAGCCGCCGCACCATCTCCGAAAAGAGCTGTGGAAAGGAGGTCATCCTCCCTGCCTGTATTCCTGAAGTGGAGCGTACAGCACTCCGCACTTACTACCAAAACCTTAGCTTCCGGCTGGGCTTTGCAGATGTAATTGGCTTGTTTTATCGCGTGAAAAGCGGCATAGCATCCCATAAAATTGACTGTGCTCTTCTCGATAAAAGGCGAGAACTCGAGCTGATTGCTGATTTCAATTTCCAAACCGGGAGCCGATAAACCTGTACAGCTAACGGTAATGAGATGGGTGATGGATTTTGGGTCAATTCCCGATTCGAGTATACATTTTTCAGCAACATTCAGTCCCAGCTTAAGGGCCTCAGATTTGAATAAATCAATTCTCTCAGTAGTGAGGGGTTGATTCCCGTTTTGATTTTTGTGAAAAAGGGTCGCACTTCCATTGTTGGAAAAATCCGGTACTACAGAATAACGCCCTGCTATCCCCGACCTTTTTACCAGAAATTGAAACTTCCTGAAATCATTTTTCTGAGTAATGATATTTTCGGCCCACCCCAATAAATTATCCTGACTCGAATAATTCGCCGGCACCGAAGTATTGATAAATTGCAAAAGGCCCATAGTCAGATTATATTGATTAGAGTAAGGTAGATAAAGAACAAATTGGCACCTCCTGCCCCCAAAAGGCTCATTCTCATAGTGTTTTTGTAATTGGCGTTATCGGGATTACTCTTTACCTTTTTGTTCCAATTGTAAAAGTGCCAACTCGCCGGAATGTTTAAAATCAGGAAAATAAATATATCGAACCAGCGCCCAAAGGTTATCAAATAGCCCGCCAAAAAGAGGGTAAAAACCAGGATCATCAATCCGGAAAACCTGAAAGTGTTTTTTATCCCCAAAAGCATACTAATGGTAAAAATACCGTCTTTTCTATCCTGCTCGTGTTGATATACCTGAGTGAGCGGATAGGTAGATGCGATCATTACAGAGGCTAAAATCATGGCTAAAAAATGCTGATTGCCGGCTTGGGAAAAAATATTGAGTTCTTCTTGAAAAAGGCTCATACAAAACCAGTAAGTCAAGGCACCCTGAAAAACAATTACCCACAAAAAGCCGATGATGGGATACTTTTTTATCCTGACAGCTCTCCAGCTGTACAGCCTCGATGCTAAAATGTAAGCCAACAGAAGTAGGGCTGCTGCTGGAAAAACCAGATAAGCCAGCAATATGCCCAGGCCGTCCATAATCATGGTGATGGGGTATAAGACCCGCGGTGCCTCAGGGGGATTTTCCAGACCGCCTATACTACCCTCATCCTGATCCATCAGACTGTTGTACCCATTACTCGCCGGATAAATCAAAAAGTGTAGGATAATAAAGCAAAGTAGTGCAGTGGTGAAATCGAACTCACCTGCAGCACTTAATGCCAGAAAGTAAACAGGCATCAGAAAAAAGGAGAACTTGATCCTGAGGTGTTGAAATGCACTGAATAGTTTTTCTGACATAAAAATCTGAGTTAAATTATTTTGGCTCGAATAAATGATTGTAAATCACAACCTAAGATAAGAGCGAAAGTTTTAATTAT
>SLKL01000242.1 GCA_007134625.1 Saprospiraceae bacterium | reverse complement strand
TCCAATGCATTGTGTGCATATGGAAGCTCAGGTAATTTAAAAGCCATAATATGATTTTTTTAGTGGTTAAAAATAGAATTCGAAATATTAACAAGGAGATTGCTCCTTTGTTTCTAAAATTAAAGTCAATTCATTCCTGAAATTAAATTTAATCTGCAATTAATCCAACGAAAGGTGATACCTGATTAATTGAAAGGATTAAGTCTGAAAAAATGCGCAGAACATGAAAACTTAACAATATTGATCGTAAGCTGCCATTAGATTTTGAGCAATTAATTGAGCGGGCTTACCTTCAATGTGGTGTCTTTCCAGCATGTGAACTAATTTTCCGTTTTTGAAAAGTGCAATACTGGGTGAAGATGGAGGGTAGGGCAACATAAAATCCCTTGCCACCTGAGTTGCTTCCCGATCTACACCTGCAAATACGGTATATAATTCTGCAGGAGCTTTGTCGTGTTGCAGCGACATTTTAGCTCCCGGACGGGCATTGGCTGCTGCACATCCGCAAACTGAGTTGACCACCAACAAAAGTGGATCATCTGAATTTTCAATTAAATTTTTTACTTCCTGCCCTGACTTAAGGGCTATAAATCCATGGTCGGTTAAATCTTTCGCCATGGGTGCTACTAATTCTGGTGGATACATAGTTTCTAATTTTTGAATTAAGAAATAATACAAAAATGGATGGTTTTAGTTTAGCCAAAATGAACGGTTTTTAAAAATAATACCCCACTCCAAGCAAAATGCTGCGACTATTAATGGTTACATTATCATCATCTACTCGTTCGATATTGGCAAGACCGTAGTTATAACGGGCGTCAAACACAAAATTTCCAAACCGTACTCCCAGGCCGGCTCCTATACCGTAATCAGCTCTTCGCCATTGTACATCTCTGTTTTTCACAGAATCATCAATTTCTCTTGATGTTGTAGACGTAATGGTTTCTCCCTCCACTAAAACATCCATTCCATAGCTAAAAAACGGACTCAGTCCAAGATATAAGCCGCCCGACTCCCCAAACCGAACTATATCATAACGCGCCATGACCGCCATCATCAATGAATTCTGCTTAAAGTCAGCTTGCCACCTAAGCTCCTGAATGGGTAAAAACTCATCTTTGTAAACTCCTTTTTGCACGAAAAGCAATTCGGGCTGAAGCGCAAATCGGTCTGTTACATTAATCTCTACCATGATGCCCGCGCTAAAACCTAGCAATGAAGATGTTTCGACATTGTCATCGGGATCGATGTGTTGATCAGAAATCGCAATACCGGCTCTGACTCCCAATTGAGCAGATACAGTACCTGCGAAAAGCAAAAAAATCAAAGACAGAAAAGTTAACTTAAGAGAGTTCATACCATTGAATTTTGAGTGAAGATAACCACAATTTGAATCCAAAGACCTATTGCGGATAATTAAGGCTCTAAGATAAACAATTTTTTTTAATGCCAAGAATTTCAGAAAAGCTGTTTGGAGGAAGGGACCCTTCGGCTTCGCTCAGGGTAAAAGTAGGAAGAGGGAAGTAGGAATTAATTGAAAGTTGAAAATTGAAAATGTGTAATAAAGCGAGGTGGTGCGATGTGGTAGCCTGCCGAACTAAGCGCAGCAATAGTGGAGTCGAAGGGCGATGCCCTGAGCGAAGAGATAGCGAAGTCGAAGGGCGATGCCCTGCAATGTGGTGAGCTTGTCGAACCAAGCGTAACGTTAGTGGAGTCGAAGGGTGGTTTAAGGTTTCTAAATTGAATGCTAAAAGCTAGTAGCAAGTAGCCAAAAACCAGGGGCAAGAAGCTAGAAGCCAGAGACCAGCAGCCAGTAACCGTAAGTGCAATTAACTGGAATTCTACTTCAACCAATCGGCGAAATTTTCTCTGAACTTTTTTAATTTGGGGTTGATCACCACCCGGCAATAACCCTGATTGGGATTGAGTGCAAAGTAATTCTGATGATACTCTTCTGCTTCGTAAAACTTATCAAAAGCGGTGACTTCAGTGACTATGGGGTCATCCCACAGTTGAGTAGCTACCTCGGCTTTAGATTGGAGGGCCTGTTCTTTTTGCTCCTCACTGTGGTAAAAAATCGCTGAGCGATATTGCGTCCCTACATCTGCACCTTGTCGATTGAGGGTGGTAGGGTCATGTGTACTCCAAAACACCATCAACAATTTTTCAAATGAAATCACTTCGGGATCAAATGTTATCTGCACCACTTCAGCATGCCCGGTAGTTCCCGCTATTACTTCCCTGTAAGCCGGATTTTTGATGTGACCACCTGAAAATCCCGAGACCACGGCTTTTACACCTCTCAATTCCTGAAAAATAGCCTCCACACACCAAAAGCATCCTGCACCAAATGTTGCCTGTTCGTAATTGTTGTTTTCCATATGCTGACTTAAAAATCGTTCTTCCTCCTGTATGATTTCAATGACTCTGCGATCCTGAGTACAAGCCTGTACCGACTGTAAGATGATGAGCAAAATAAAGAATGTCCTCATGACAAAAAGAGTTTGAATAGTTATAAACTGTAAAGCCTCAAACAGCCATTTAAGGGGATTGGTTCAAGGGTGTTGATTTAAGATAGCCATGAATCTAAGGGGAAAGGGAAATAATATTGATAATTATGTCTGCTCCGAAAACTCTTCTATTACAAATTATTTTACGAGGTGGAGATGAATTTTTCGCCCATTTTGTATCGGAAAAGGGTTTTCGAGCTTGACTCATAAAAGGACTCATCATTTTAAGTATTTCACTCAAGGATATCCTAAGTCTCATCCCCAAATCCTTGATTTCATTCGAGCCGTAATTTTTTTTTA
>SLKL01000298.1 GCA_007134625.1 Saprospiraceae bacterium | reverse complement strand
ACACTTCGTACAACGATGATTTGGATCCGATTATGTCAAAAACCATGGGCAGTACAGTTACAGAAAGAAAAATATTGACTCTGAAAAAGCGGGTTGCTGGAGCGGACTCATATATATATATATATATGCGCAAGTTTGAATGCCCAAAACATGGAATCATTTGTTGATTCTATGATTAACTCCAATGAGGGGCAGGAAATGCTTTTGCATTTACTTAACCAACCCACTTGTATCTCAGACAGTAATGAGGTTGCTGAAATGGCATATTATTTGCTTGAGCATTATTACACACATATGTACTTTCTTGCTAATAATCCGAACTATTACAAACCGGTTGTTGACAGTTCAAGTACACAGATGTGTTTTAATGGGAAGTTCGATTTGTCAGACCCATTGGATGATTTTTTATTGGGATTTAGAATTTTTAGCGGGAGGTTGAACTTATCAACACAGCTTGAGCCATTGATTGGATCTTGTAAACATGATCATGATATTTTAAAATCATTGCCTTTGCCAGAATTTTCAAGCCCAAATCCTGTTTTTCGTCCTGAATTTTTCTTTAATTTAAATCCGCATGATAATGAAGATTTACTAAACCATCCTTTTTGGATTCGAACTATAGCTAATTTCGATAGGATAGAACTATATGAAAAAAATTCAGGTAATGATCCATATATTAGCCATATATCTAGAAATCCACCAAATGGTGAAAGGTCTATTAGGTTAAATACAAATAGACAGTACAGGCATTCAAATACAATGGAGAAAACTTTTATTGTTTCAGAAAGTGACTCATTTTTTTCAGTATGGTTTGCCCTGATATTTGAGAATCCATGGGACCATGATCTTGAAATCCAACCTTATTTTACTATTGCAGCTTTGGATGAAAGTGAAAATGTAGTATTTGAAAAATGCTACATTTCTGATCCTTTGGATAATGAGTTAGAGTCTGTTTTAACAGATAGTGATACAATGACTTATAAATCCTGGGATTGTTTACAAATTGATTTAAGTAGTTATATAGATCAGGAAATAACCATAAGAATAGTAGCTACAGGTTGTGATTGGGGAGGTCATTTTGGGTATGCTTATATAGCTAATATCTGTGTACCCTGTGAAGAGTTACCGCAATGGAGTGATTGTTTCGAATCATGTGATCCTATTTATTGCCCTGAAAACTACCCTTTAGTTTATTGTAGAAATATAGAGATAGACACCTCAGTTTATACTATTGATTCCGTATTCGCGCATGTAATGCACAATGAAATAGTTTATGCCACACTTGAGCCAAATATTTATTACACAGATACGTCCATAGTGGTATGTTTTGAAATATTGAAGGAGCTATACAACTCCTTACCGCTTCAGGGCTATGATATTTATCCTTTTGCCATTATTACAAATCAGGATTCCGATTTCACCTCAACAATAAGTGCTAATTCTTTTGTTCCTAATTTACCTGGGTTTATAAACAATGATTTTTATGTTACCTGTTGTCCTGAGATAGTGTTGGACTTAATTGATATTTGCGAACCGGAAAAAATTGATCTGTGCGGAAGAGTAATTTTAGATACTTGTGATCTGCAAATCATTGAATTGAATTTGGAATTTGTTCTTTCTGATAGTGTTTCGGTTTTTGTTTCTGCAGAGGTTGACTCATTGGGTCTTTTTTGTTATGAACTTACTGATAGTTTGAAGAGTGAATGGGATAGCATCTGTGTTAAAGCAATAGTTGAGCTTGTATATTTTGATTCTATTGTGGGAGATACGCTATCTGCTTATGAGGAGTATGTGAATGTTAATGGCGATTGCCTCTTAGATGAGGAATGTTGTCCTGATGAGGGACCTTTACCATTTACCGTTAACCGTATATTGTGTCTTTCCGGATCAGATTATTCCAATGCAACTTTTGACATTGGTGGAGGCATGCATTTGGGGCATTTGCCGGATGGTTTTAGTTATTGTGGTATAAAACCTGAATTTAACGGAGGTCATATTGATTATACACAATTTCATGTCGGTCCGAGTCAGATTCAATTTAGTGGGGTATTGCACATCACCGATACCAGTCAGCTGATTCACAACAGTTCTACTAACCAATATTGTTTAACCGGTACACTTTTGATTTGTGATGAGTTCGATCAGGAATGTGAGCTTGATATAATAATTTGTTTCTCCACAAGTCAACCGAATATGTGCTTCGGGATGGAGGGTTTGATGTGCATGAATTTTATTGTGAATACTGTACCTTATTTTCCACAATCAGGTAACCCACCGATAGTTATTGGAGATGATGCATGGTTGCCTCTGACATTAGCCGTGCCATTTATTGATAAATACGTAGGTGAAGGTGATACCTGTACAATTGATCAATATTGGTTTCAGGTATTTGGATTAAACTCAGGAAGCTTTGATCCTCCGGTTTTGTTACATCAAAGTACAATTCAACAACAGAATGACGAAACCACCGGTCTGTTTCAGCAACAGCTATACATTCCGGTCGGAACCTGGAATTCATTTACACACATAGAGGTTAAGTTTTGGAATAATTGCGGCGATACCTGTTCTGCAAGGTTGATTCCTGTAATTCCTGTTGGGGACGGAGAGAGATTGATAATTGAACAGGACGAGGAGAGTAAATCAGAAGTAATAGCTTACCCGATACCATTCCGGGATGAAGTGATTTTGAAATACCGGTTACAAAATGAAAATACCGACTTTAGAGTTTTTGATTCATCAGGTAAGAAAATAGCAACCGGAACATTAAATGATAAAGAAGGAGAGCACATAATCGATAAGAGAAATTGGATT
>SLKL01000311.1 GCA_007134625.1 Saprospiraceae bacterium | reverse complement strand
GGGATGACTTAAAGTAGCACATTACTTATTAACCATTTTTTTTTATTCAAACGACAAAGATATTTTTCATGGGATTATAATTACTGAGAGGCCAGATACATTTTCCGGAGTTGTGTCTGGCCTTTTTTATTATTGGTGGCTTATCAATTTGCCGACTAAAATGGCATAAATCCCATGAATCCATGATTATTGATTCGTGCAAAGATTATCAACTCAAACAAGCCAAAAGCTAGGAGCTAAAGGCTAGGAACCAAATGCTATATCATTATCGCCTTTAGATATTCTCCATAACCGCTTTTTTCATACTTTTTGGCGAGGCGGAGCATTTGCTCGTCATCGATGAACCCCATATTGTAGGCAACTTCTTCTATACAGCCGATTTTGAGTCCTTGTCTTTTTTCGATAACCTGTATGAACTGACCTGCCTGCATGAGGGAATCATGAGTACCGGTATCTAGCCAGGCTACCCCTCTTCCCATTACTGCAACTTTAAGTTTTCCGGCCTCCAGATAGTGCTTGTTTACATCTGTGATTTCATATTCACCTCTGCCACTGGGCTTTAGGTTTTTAGCAATATCAATTACCTTATTGTCGTAAAAATATAAGCCTGGTACTGCATAGTTAGATTTCGGATTTTTGGGTTTTTCCTCAATGCTTATGGCTTTTTTATTGCGGTCAAACTCCACTACTCCATAACGCTCAGGGTCTGAGACTCTGTAAGCAAAAACATATCCGCCATCAGGTTCTGCGCAATCTGCTAGCAACTCAGGCACTCCGTTTCCATAGAAAATATTATCCCCTAAAATTAAGGAAACCGCATCATTGCCAATAAACTCCTCACCGATTACAAAAGCCTGTGCAAGTCCTTTGGGCTCCGGTTGTGCTGCAAAGGAGAAGTTACACCCCAAATCTGACCCATCACCCAGCACTTTTTTAAATAAAGGTAAATCATAAGGTGTAGAAATTACCAATATGTCCCTGATGCCCGCTTGCATAAGCGTGGACAATGGGTAGTATATCATCGGTTTATCGTAAATGGGCATCAATTGCTTGCTCACCGCGAGTGTAAGCGGATAAAGCCTCGTTCCCAATCCTCCTGCCAGAATTATTCCTTTCATGATGTGTGATGTTTTTTATTCAAAATCTATTGGCCCTTCAGGACCGTGTATGGTCAGTGATTTTCCTTTATATGCCTCCACGCGACCTACCAGCCCCGCTTTAATGCCAAGCGCTTCCGCTCTTTTAATTAATTCACCGCTTACTTCTTTTTCACAGTATATTTCCAGCCTTTGTCCCATATTGAAAACCTGCACCATTTCTCTCCAATCTGTGCCGGTTGTATTCTGAATGATTTCAAAAATGGGAGCCGTAGGAAGGATTTGATCTTTTACTACGTGATATCCCTTGGTGAATTTTGAAGATTTGGTCAAACCTCCGCCGGTGCAGTGAATGATACCTCCGATTTGAGAAGTCAGCTCAGGTAAAATAGAAGCGAAATAAGGTAAAAATGTCCTCGTGGGGGAAAGCATCAACTTTCCAATATGGTGTTTTTTGCCTTCTATCTCTACCTCGTCCGTAAGGCGATAAGGACCGATAAACCTCACTTCCTCAGGCACCATCGGATCCCTGGATTCAGGATAAGCGGTATCATAGTGTTTATTCAATAGGTCGTGCCTTGCAGAGGTCAGGCCATTGGACCCTATTCCTGAATTGTATTCCGTTTCATAAACTGTTTTTCCATAGGAAGCCAATCCCACAATATCCATCCCTTCCCTGAATTCATTGGTGATCAGGTCTTTTCTTTTCATGCGAGCGAATGCGGTGTATCCCACATCAATGGTTCTTACAATATCGCCTACGTCTGCCGTCTCTCCACCGGCCAGAGTTATATCAATTCCATATTCTTTTAAAGATGCAGCAAACTGAGCGGCTTCATTGATGATTTCGGCTATGACATCACCGGTAATAAGGTTCTTGTTTCTGCCGATTGTCGAGGACAAAAGGATGTTGTTGTAACATCCTACACAAGCCATATCGTCGAGATTCATGACTATAGCATCTCTTGCTATCCCTCTCCAGACCGAAATATCACCGGTTTCCTTCCAGTACAAATAGGCAAGCCCCGCCTTGGTGCCCGCAGTATCCGCATGCATCAGATTACACCAGTCTTTATCCCCCGCTACCAGATCGGGAAGGATTTTACAAAAGGCGTTGGGAAAAAGTCCTTTGTCGAGTCCTTTAATGGCTTTATGTACTTCTGATTTTGAGGCGGATACTCCTCTTTGATCGTATTTCATTTTTATTTGTTTTGTAATGGGTAACAACTTAGAATTCCATCACGCATTTTCTCTAACTTCAGTTAAAAAATCTTCATTTTTTAAAGCCCGAAAATCGACAGCACTCACTCCCGATACACCGGCTTCTTCCATATATACTCCGTAGATTACATCCAGCTTACTCATGGTTTGCTTATTATGGGTGACAATAATAAACTGTGAGTCTTTGGAAAAATCCCGGATGATACGATTGAATTTCTGAATATTGGCATCATCAAGCGGTGCATCAACTTCATCAAATATACAAAACGGTGCCGGTTTGAGCAGATAAAGCGCAAAAAGCAAGGCCGTAGCCGTCAGTGTTTTTTCACCACCTGAAAGTTGAGTAACCGATTGCGGTCGCTTCCCTTTGGGCTTGGCAATAATTTCTACATCTGACTCCAATGGGTTTTCCGGGTCTGTCAACATCAGATCGCAGTTGTCATCCTCAGTAAACAAACTCCTGAAAACAGCAATAAAATTAAACCTTACCTTTTCAAAAG
>SLKL01000367.1 GCA_007134625.1 Saprospiraceae bacterium | reverse complement strand
GTACGCCTGGACAAGGGAATGACGGGTCAATGGGAACATCTGATTCTGTCGGTGGCGGTGGCGGTGGTGCCGGTGATGCTGGCATCCCTCTCACCGGTGGTGCCGGACTGGAGCGTGATATTACGGGAACACCAGTGATCTATGCACAAGGCGGCAATGCAGGTGCTGGCTCCTCGAATAATCCTGGCATTCCTGGTGGCGACAATACCGGCAGTGGTGGTGGTGGTGCATGGGGTCAAACTTCAACAAATCCTAATCCCGGCTCTGCTGGCGGCAGCGGGATCGTGGTGGTGCGGTATCAGCTTCCGCCTTCGGGCACGATACTGATTACCAAGTAGGTCCCCGTGCAGCGAGACTGCACAGGATGGGCTCCCATGGGATAGGGCTGCACAGAGGGCATGCCCTGGTGAAAAAGGTATCACCGGGCATGCTACCCTTCGCTTTGTTGGCTTTTTACATAGCCCCGCGTGTTACCTATGTCTTGCACCCGGACTGACCTGACGTGGATGATTTTTGTGAGCGAATGGATGCAGTGTAGGTTCTTTATTCGCCGTTCATAAGCACAGGGGCGGCGAAGTCTTCGGTCATGTTGTAGGGCAGGTGCCAGACTTTGTTGCCATCGCGGTTGGTAAAGTAGAGGTGCGATTCGGAAAATTCGTCGGCATGCCCATCAGCCCAGTAGGCGTAGAAGTCGGGATGCGCATTGCGCGGCCGCCGTACATAGCTATGGTTGCGTGGGCTGTTGGCCGTTACGGCACGTTGTTTGGCCCACGTTGCGCCCTGATCGTTACTGGTCCAAAGTTCGACCTCGCCCCCCGTGCCCCAGTATTGTGGACCGCCCCCAATGGGGGCAATGACTTTCCAGGTGCCGTCTTCCTCAATATAGAGCGATCCCATATCGTAGTTGTGTAGGGCCTCTGTGATTTCGTGGAAGAGCCATTCCGTGCCCGTCCAGCGTGCGATCATCCAAGCCCGTGGATTGCCGCCCGGGCCGGGCTGATGATGTTTTGATGTAATGTAGAGGATAACGGGGTGACCATCGGTATCGGCGTTCATGTCGCAAATATAGACAAGGGCATTTTCGTCGTCGTTCTCGTTCGTCGAGTAATTGCGAATGCGCGCAGGATGATCGGGATGGGTGAGTGGCGTTTCGAGAATGGTGCCATCGGCGGTTGTCCAGGTTTTGCCCTTGTCGGGCGTTTCCATGTAGTAGAGATCGGTGCGACGATCTACATTGCGATTGGGATGCCGGTTAAAGGATGTCAGGATCCGGTTTTCAACCTGTGTGCTGGTTTGGTAATGGCCTTGCAGACTGGCTAGGTGCTGCTCGTCGCTCCAATGGCCGCCGTCGGGGCTGGTGCGCCAGTATAATTCGCGGCCCGGCGTATAGCGGGTGTATGTATGCAGAAACCCTTTTCCTTCGAACCACCAAGGTTGTGGATAAGTAAACTCAGAGTCCCCAATGATATCCCACTCCTGTATTTCGTATGGTTTGCGGCTGCGATAGATACGCCCGAGGCGTCTACGACTGCGACCGCTCACGAAGACCCAGAGGTAGCCGTCATCATCAATGGCGAGCGAACCGTTGTCGTGGGCATCATCGACCGGTGTTTTGTCCATGACCATCACGGGGCGGGCAACGAGGCCCGTGTTGTGATCATAGTAGGAGATCATGATGTGGAGATTTTTTTCGTCTGGTGCGGAGGTTCCTCCCCATGTGAGGTAGGTGCGGTTGACGGCTGGCACATAGATCGCCATCGGTACGTGGTTGGCGGTGTAGGTTCCGAGTCCGCCGGAATATTTCGAGCCATATTGCGACTTTTGTCCTAAATCGTACCAGAGGCCGCGGAAGCCGGTATTGTCGGCAAAGGCGGCTGGTGTGACAATCGCGCCAAGCAGGGCGGAGAAAAGAAGCATCATCAAGATATTGTCCATGAAAAAACCTTCCAGTCGAAAGAATCGGTGATGGATATTTATAAAACGATGTATACAACACGTACTTTTGCATACAATCTTTATTTTGCAACTCCGTCTAAAGCGTTATATAACGGGGTACGTGTTTGAAACGTGTCGTAATATATGGAGTGATGAAATGTCTACACAGATTGCCGTACAGATGTTTACCGTGCGCGAGCATACGAAAACCGCAGCCGATTTTGCCGATAGCTTGCAAAAGATTTCGAAAATGGGCTATCCGGCTGTGCAGTTATCCGCGGTGGGGGCAATGAATGGCGAAAGCCCTGAAGTGGATGCCAAGCAGGCAGCACAGATGCTGGCCGACAACGGCCTCAAATGTATCGCCACACATCGCCCTTGGGATCAATTGCTGGGTGCTACGGATAAGGAAATCGAATTTCATAAGACCCTCGATTGTGATTTTGCCGCCATCGGCGGAATTCCTCAATCGTACGGGCACACCATAGAGGGGTACCGGAAGTGGTTAGAGGATGCAATTCCTGTGATTGAAACATTGAAAGCGGCCGGGATTCGCTTCGGACACCATAATCACAGTACCGAATTTTATAAACCAGCAGGACAGCACCAGACATTGGAAGATATTCTGATTGATGAAGCACCTGCTGATCTGATGCTTGAGCTTGACCTCTACTGGATTGAGCATGCGGGGCTGAATTGTGTGCATATTCTTGAGCGTGCCCCAGGTCGCGTGCCCGTGATTCACATCAAGGACAAGGAAGTCGTTGAGGGCAAAAATGAGACGCGGATAGCACCGATCGGGGAAGGCAATCTCGATTGGGATCGTATTTTGCCAGCTTGTCGTGAGGCTGGGGTAGAGTGGATTGCGGTTGAGCAAGATCAATGTT
>SLKL01000345.1 GCA_007134625.1 Saprospiraceae bacterium | reverse complement strand
TTCCTTTTTTATAATTTCAAACCCATGAGATTTAAATTATTAACTTTTTTTCTTTGTTTTTTTCTATTTAGCAATACTATTAAGGCTCAAAAAGAGGACTTTGTTTGGTATACAGGTAGATCAACCTTTGGTTTGGGAAGTGTTCACTTTTTTACCTTTTCTGATACTGGTTATATAGTTGATTATGTCACCGTGAATAGCCCATATAGAATACGAGAGGGATCAGGTAAATCAGTTATGGCGGATTCAGATGGGAATTTATTGTTTTATACGGATGGATTTGATATCTTTACTCGTGATCACCGCATAATGGAGAATGGAGATAGAACCTTTGTAATACAAGGTCAAGCTGAAATATCTTATGATCGCTCTGGAGGACTTAATATTCCTGATAGAACCATTATACTTCCTTCGCCTGCTAACAATGGGGAATATTATGTGTTTTACCTCGGTATAAAAGACGATGAGACTTACCCAAATAGCTTTGTTGGTTCAGGGCTATATTACTCTAAGGTAGATATAAGTATGGAGGACGGTCTAGGAGCTGTTACCGAAAAAAACTTTAATTTATTTGAGTACAGAATAAATAGAGCTGGACTTAAGGGAATCCGTCATGCAAATGGTAGAGATTGGTGGATACCAGTAAGGGATTTTTTAAACCCAAGATGGCATGTGTTTTTGTTGGATGCGAATGGAGTCCATCTTAGCCATATATTAGAAGTTCCGGAAAGACCAAGCTACGTTTGTAGGTTAGTCTTGTATGATTATGCAAATGATCAATATATCTGCATGACAGGTGATCACTTTTATCCCTGGCAATTTTTTCGCGATCGTCCTTTTGAATATCAATTTCATGTTTATGATTTTGATCGCTGCGAAGGGATTTTTAGTTATTTACGTACTTTCGAATTAGAGACCTGGTCTATGAAGTATGCACTAAAACATTTAACCTTGTGCCCTAATGGTAGGTATTTATATGGAGCATTGGGAGGGCTTTATCTAATACAATACGACACTTGGGCTGAAGATGTAAATGCTACAGCCGATACTTTAATGAATTTTTATACCATGGATAATGTAGTGGGGGGGATGAATGAGTCCAAACTTACTCCTAATGGTGAAATGTGGGTACAACATTGGGCAAAAGATCGTATCGCTATTATACTAAATCCTGAGCTTGGAGGAGCTGATTGTAACATTAGTGATGATTTTATTGTAACAAAAGATTTAAATGCTGGCAACTTCCCCAACAATGCCAACTACCGCATAGGACCCATAGACGGCAGTCCCTGCGACACACTGGGTATCGACAATCTTCCCAGGGCGTGGTTTCGCTACAATGGAGCCAATATCGGGGAGTTGGAGCGGCGGTTTACCGATGCTTCTTACTTTAGACCGGAGCACTGGGAGTGGGATTTTGGTGATGGTACTACTTATATCGGTCGTGAGCCCGGTGTACATGAGTTTCCCGATCCGGGAGACTACCACGTCTGTCTCACTGTCAGTAATGAAAATGCGGAGGATACCTACTGCGAGTGGGTCACTATAGAGGGTCCATCCAATCTGCGAGAGCAATTAGCCGAGAGGGGTTATGTCCTCTTCCCCAATCCCAATAGCGGATATTTTCATTTGCACTTCACCACTGATTTACGAGAGGGCGGTGAGTTGCGTATGTACAATATGCTCGGTCAGCAAGTGTATCATCAGGAGTTAGCTATTGGAGCGCAACAGCTTTCGTTGGACGCTTCACATCTTCCGGCAGGTCAGTATATAGTTCGGATACGGGCAGATGGAGAGGTTTATAGTCAGGGAGTTGTTTTAATGGATAATTGAAAGTTGAAAATTGAAATTTTTTTGATTTGGGATTGCTAGTTTCTTGATTTCAGATTGCAGATTTTGCATTATTTATCTAAAGTCTAATTTAATGTCTGAATGACGCAACACGACACAAAATCCTGCCAGGTCTTCAAGCACCTTGGAGGTTTGCAGTGTGGGTAAAGGACTTTGGATCTTGATCTTGGTTTTGAGTTTTGGGCAATGAAACCTTACAGGTGCTTAAAGACCCTGTACGTAATTTCTACCGGGTAAACCCAGTACGTAATATCTACCGGGTAAACCTGAAAGGTTAGTGAGGGGTGAGGTGTGTGTTTTTTCTGTAATTTGATGGGACAGAGGAAATCTAGGCGTAGAGGGTAACCTACAAGGTCTTCAAGCACCTTGGAGGTTTGCAGCGCGGGCACGAGAACTTTGAATCAAAACCATGGTTTTTGAGTTCTATGTAGAGAAACCTTGCTTCGACACCACGCCATATTGCACCACATCGCAGGGCAATTAATGGACAATTACGAGGACTTACCCTCAAACCTAGCATCTCAAAAGTCAATGGTCAATCCACCAACGAAGTTGGGGACAAGCAGTAAATGGTCAACCCCTCCCCAAGTAGCTTGGGTAGGACAAGCAGTCAAAAGTCAATGGTAAAATAGCAATTAACGTCCGCGCTGACTAATTCCTAACCTCACTCAAACCACCCTAAAATCCTTGCCCATCTGAAAACGCCTGTACGGGTTTCTTCTATCAGCTCATTGGCTTTAGCGTTGTACAAATGGTTGAGATTCTCAGCTATTTCGGTCAGTTGTTGATGCAATTCGGTGGAAAATGGAGAGGCTTCCAATTGGATCATTAGAGATCGCCACTCTGCCTCGTTGATGTACCATTGGTCGATTTCATCCATTTGTAGGATATTGCCGTAAAAAGCAAGTGCCTCCGAGTGTTGGTCAAGGCGGTAGTAGGCATCTGCGATCATCAACTTTCGGTTGATTTCAGCATTGGT
>SLKL01000454.1 GCA_007134625.1 Saprospiraceae bacterium | reverse complement strand
CCTGCATAAAGATCTTCTTCGTTTTCTCTGACTATTACCAGATCCAAATGCGGGTGTTTGGTATCAATAAAAGGATAATAACTTCTGCAAGGTCTTACATTTGCAAAGAGACCAAGTGATTTTCTT
Source organism: Saprospiraceae bacterium (assembly GCA_007134625.1). Taxonomy (GTDB): domain Bacteria; phylum Bacteroidota; class Bacteroidia; order Chitinophagales; family Saprospiraceae; genus PWJY01. Next base: position 2,705 of record SLKL01000454.1, on the reverse strand, counting down.
GTGGTTACATTAAGACTCTTATAGCCGCCTCCCTGAGGGGTAGTAATAGGGGCTTTAAAAAATACCTTGTTTCGTCTTATGGTATCCCATGAGGATTTTGCAATCCCGGAAGTATTGCCTGACAGATATACCTTCTCTCCAACTTCTATCTCATCTATCTTAATTTTTGCACCTGCCGCCTGAATAATTCGCAGGCATGCATCCATTATTTCCGGTCCGATACCGTCTCCTTTTGCAACTGTAATATTTGTCATATCCTTATATTTTTGCGCAAAGGTAAAAATTTACTTCATTTTTTGTTGAGTATCAGTAAGTGTTGTTGTATCAATGAAAAAAAGTTAACATTGAAGTTTTAAAAGGGAATCTCAATGCAGATAAATTCTATAAAGCTCTGATTAATAGTTTATTAAAAATAAAAATCAATTATTTTTTCAAAAAAGGAACCATCCTTTGTAAGTAATTTTTTTACAGTTGGAGAAAAGTGTTAAGATTTAGTTATTTATTGCAGCCAGGGTTTAAATATTAATGTCAGATTAAGGTTGAGAGCAAGCTAAAAAGTAATTAATAAATTTATCTCTTGGTTTAATTTTTCTCCATAAACATTGTATTAAACTGCTTATAAACATTAAAATTTTAAATAATTTTGTGAAATGCTAATAGAGTTCTACCATATTTATCATTCTGGTCCTTTATTTACACTTATTTGTGCGAATTAGAATCACCTACCTCAGGGTTAAAGAAAAAGAAGTAAAATGCAGCCACCTGATTTCTGCAAAACTTACCCCTCACCTGACCGACCCTGCGTCCGGATTGATAGACAGAGCCGTTATCCCTTACTTCGCCAATAATCCTTCCACTTTGATAAACCCTTCCGTTTGGTCTTACTTCTCCGATGAGGCGCCCTCCTGAATATATTCTACCTTGGTCTCTTATACTGCCGATTCGTCTGCCCTGAGCATAAATTTGTCCATTATCGCGAAACTCACCGACTAATCTCCCCGAGAAAAATATCCTGCCATTGTCCCGAATCTCCCCCACTTTCCTACCTGAATACCAAAGACTTTGAGCACTCAGATCAGCTCCGATGAAAACAAAGACAGTAAAGAGTAGGAAAAGTAATTTCATGGTATTGGGTTTCTCTAATTATTCCGTCTCCAGCCACTTCATCCATACACTTTGGTCGATGATGGGTATGCCGTTTTGTTCACAAATCTGCATGGTATGCCCCGTTCCACCGGATTTTGGCTGTTTTAGATCATCGTAGAAAATTCCAAAAGTCGCAGGTGGAATGGTTTCTGTTCCAATGGCCTTAACTGTATCACGTATAATGTATGCTGCTTTAATGGAATAGCGACCACGATCTCCGGCAGCGTATTGGTCGATCAGTTTTTCCATTTTTTTATTGGCTTTTGATTGATAAATCAGGTTCGGCTCTGATGCCAGATTGATGTTGTCCATCGAAATGGTTTCATAGGCTCTGTTGGTTTTCTTTCTGTGATTATCGTATGGAGTAATCACCTGTAAGCGAATGTTGTCCACTTCGGCTACACCATCAGAGAAAAATTGATCCGAACCCTTTGCATTACCGCTGCGGAAAATCATTTTACTTGTTTTTGAAGCGAGCAATTTACCCAATTCAAATAATTTTTGCTGGTCTTCTTCAGCTACTTCGCGTTTGCCTTCGAGTAAGACAACAGCTCCTTCAAAATCGTGGTGTTCAATAAATTCGTTTAGGGTCATTTTAAATTTTTTAGATTTTTAATTTGCATTTACCCAAACCAGCTTTTCGGGTGATAATTTTCTTTCTCCATCAAAGCGATAGGCTGCTAAAACGCCGCCTTTTGCTACTGAAAAATCCAGGCAACAGCTGTTATCAGATCTCAATTCGGGTTTACCTTTCAGCCAGTAGTGTCCAAAAAATACCGGTTTTTCATCAGAGCCGTAAAAGGGAATCTGTTGATGTACATTTTCCGGAATTTCTTTATCGGCAGGAAAATCTGAACTCAAAGCCATACCCAGCTTTTTATAAGTATTTAATTTACTGTTTTCCCACCATTTTACTCTGGCTTTGGTTCTCTTGTTTCCATCTTTGTCGTAAAAAAATTCATTATCGGGAAGATCAATTTCCACTCCTTTCAGCACTTGTTCTACAGCTTCATAAAGTTCAGTTTTTTCATTTGAAGATACAATCGCTAATTCTTCAGTCAAAACACCATCAGACAAATGTTCCTTTATGATCTCCACTTCATTAGGCTCCCAACAGGCATGTACCGCTCTCAGCTGTTCATTTTCGAAATACATGGGAAGGCTGCGAAACCAATTAATATAATCGTCGTAAAGCTCCTGTTTTCCATGGAAGGAATTTAAGGTCGCCTGATGTTGATTAATATTTTTGATTTCATGTGCTCGCAAATGTCCCCCATTCTCATCTTCTTGATGAAAACATATGGCATTATACTCGTGATTTCCCATCAAGGCTACCGCACTTCCTGCCTCTACCATATTTCTCACAATTTGAAGGCAGAGCAAGCTATCCGGTCCCCTGTCAATATAATCTCCGAGAAATAAGGCTTTTCGCTCAGAATGGCGATAAGCTCCATTTTGATCCCGGTAGCCGAGTTTTCTCAGCATTAGTAAAAGTTCGGATGCGTGACCGTGGATGTCTCCTATGATATCGTACATGTAAAAGGTGTTTGGGCAAAAAT
>SLKL01000093.1 GCA_007134625.1 Saprospiraceae bacterium | reverse complement strand
TTGAAAGGGGAAATTGAAAAGGCCAACAAGGCATTGGGACTCGAACAAAATGCACCAGAAGATCTGCATCGCCCTTTTATAGATGATGTCGTACTCGTTTCTGCAAGTGGTGAAAAAATGACTCGGGAAACCGACCTCATTGACGTTTGGTTTGACAGTGGCTCCATGCCCTATGCACAATGGCACTACCCTTTTGAAAATGAGGAAATTTTTAACAAAAACTATCCTGCTGACTTCATCGCTGAAGGGGTGGATCAGACAAGGGGCTGGTTTTTTACGCTACATGCCATTGCGGTGATGTGCTTCGATAGTGTAGCCTATAAAAATGTGGTTTCCAACGGTCTTGTTCAGGATAAAGACGGGCGGAAAATGAGTAAGCGACTGGGAAATGCCGTGGAGCCTTTTGAGACCATCGCCAAGTACGGAGCAGATGCCACGAGATGGTATATGATCTCCAATTCACAGCCCTGGGAGAATCTGAGATTTGACCTGACAGGACTGGAAGAAGTAAAAAGGAAGTTTTTTGGAACGCTTTTCAATACCTATTCATTTTTTGTACTTTATGCAAATGTAGATGATTACGATTGCTCTGGCGAACCGCTTCCACTGGAAAATAGATCTGAATTGGATCAGTGGGTTTTATCAATGCTGAATTCCCTGGTAAAGGACGTGGCTAAAGATTACGAGGAGTACGAACCGACACTCGCCTGCCGTAAAATCCAAAATTTTGTCAATGACCACCTCAGTAACTGGTATGTCAGATTGGGCAGAAGGCGTTTCTGGAAGGGTGAAATGTCTGAAGATAAAAAGGCGGCTTATCAGACCTTGTACGAATGTTTGTTGACCATAGCTAAGTTGATTGCGCCGGTAGCTCCTTTTTTCTCCGACTTTTTATACAAAAACCTGAATTCTGTAAGCCGTTTGGAGAGCGCTGATTCTATCCACCTCTCCCATTTTCCTGAAGTGAAAAATGAGTTCATCAATCCCTCATTGGAGAGAAAAATGGATTATGCGCAGCGCATCACCTCACTGGTTTTTTCGATAAGGAAAAAAGAAAAGATCAGAGTAAGGCAGCCCCTGAGCCGCATCATGATACCCGTACTCAAGGGTAACTTCAGGGAAGAGGTAGAAGCGGTGGCGGATTTGATCAAAGCTGAGGTGAATGTAAAAGACATAGAGTACATCACTGATGCGTCCGGTCTGATCAGCAAAAAAGCAAAAGCCAATTTCAAAACGCTGGGCAGAAAACTGGGTAAAGACATGAAGGCTGCCAATGAAATCATCTCTGCCTTTGATGAGGAACAGATTGCCTCACTGGAAAAGGACGGAAAATTGAATATCGAACCGAATGGCAATTCCTACGAAATAAGTCTGGAAGATGTGATTATCGTCTCTGAGGACATTCCGGGCTGGCAGGTTGCACAAGACGGTGAACTGACTATCGCCTTAGACACCACCATTAGCGATGAACTGCTTTTGGAGGGGCTCGCAAGGGAGCTGGTCAACCGCATCCAAAACATCCGAAAGGACTCCGATTTTAATGTTACGGACAGGATAGTGGTAAAAATCAGTGACAATGAAATGCTGAAGCAATCTCTCGACGCTTTCGCTGAGTATGTCAAAAATGAAGTTTTAGCGGATGAAATCCTCTTTGACGACAGCGTACAAACGAATGAAATGGAAATAGCTGAGGCGGGAGTGGCTCGGTTGGAGGTTGTTAGAATCTAATTGAAGGTTGAAGGTTGAAAATTGAAAATTATTGAGTTCGTAAAGTGTGAAAGTTTATAAAGTTTTAAAGTTGGAAGTGGAAAGATGGAAGTAGGGAGTAGGAAGTTGGAAGATGGACCCTTCGACTTGGTTCGACTCCGCTCACCACAAGTCGCTCAGGGTAAAAAGTTGAAGGTTGAAGGTTGACAGTTGACAGTTGAAGGTTGAAGGTTGAAGGTTGAAAGGTTGAAGGTTGAAAGTTGAAAATGATTGTTTTTTGACCGGGTTGATGTTGGGAGAATGTATCTATATTTTTTGGGTATTTGAAATTATATTTTTTAACCACTGAGGGCACGGAGGACACAGAGGTTTGTTTAATTGAAAATTCTATCTATCCTTTGTGAATTCTCTGTGCCCTTTGTGTCCTCTGTGGTTGGCAAAAAAAACGTGGATTCATGGGTTATTTCCTCAATTCAGAAAAACATAGATTTTTTCATTTTCAATCTTCAATTTTCAACTTTCAATTCTGACAAACTTCGATAGAGGTAATAAATCTCCAAATTTTCGTAATTTTACCGAAACAAGTAAGAAAGAAAAGATGACCCCTACCCTACTACGACCTCGTCAGGCATTGAATAAAGCATTTTTGAAGATAAAGCCGACGCGGGAGGAGATCGAGCGTTTTAAGGAGCAACTGCGATTGGTGCTGGATCGGACCAATGACACGGAATCGGAGGAATTTCACAAGAATCTGATATCGGACTTTTTGAAGAATACGTGGTATGCGCCTGAGCATTTTATCAATACCAAAGGGCGAAAGGATCTGGTGATACACAACGGTAAAAACAACAAATCGTCCGTGGGGGTGATTTTGGAGGTGAAAAAGCCGACTAACCGGCATGAGATGATTAGTGCGGCGGAGGTGAATACGAAGGCTTTGCAGGAGTTGTTGCTGTATTATCTGCGGGACAGGGTGGCCGGGAAAAACCTGGAATTGCGGCATCTGGTGGTGACCAATATACGGGAGTGGTATGTATTTGACGCACAGCTTTTTGAAAGGCTTTTTGTGCGGGACAAACAGTTGGTGAAACAGTTTACGGACTTTGAGGCGGGTCGGCTGAGCGGGACA
>SLKL01000213.1 GCA_007134625.1 Saprospiraceae bacterium | reverse complement strand
CGGACCGGAAATAATGGATGCATGCCTGCGAATTATTCAGGCGGCAGGTGCAAAAATTAAGTTAGATGAGATTGAGGTTGGAGAGAAGGTATATCTGTCAGGCAATACTTCCGGGATAGCAAAATCTTCATGGGATACCATCAGACGCAACAAGGTATTTTTTAAAGCCCCTATCACTACCCCTCAGGGTGGCGGCTATAAAAGTCTTAATGTAACCACTAGAAAATCACTTGGTCTCTTTGCAAATGTAAGACCTTGCAGAAGTTATTTTCCTTTTATTGATACCAAACACCCGCATTTGGATCTGGTAATAGTCAGAGAAAACGAAGAAGATCTTTATGCAGGAATTGAGCATCAGCAGACGCATGAAGTAGTTCAGTGTCTTAAGCTGGTCAGTCGTCCCGGTACAGAGAAAATAATCCGTTATGCTTTTGAATATGCCAAGCAATATGGCAGAAAAAAAGTGAGCTGTTTTAGCAAGGATAATATTATGAAGCAAACAGACGGATTGTTTCACTCCGTTTTTAATGAAATAGGTGCAGAATACCCCAATCTCGAGCAGGAGCATTGGATTATTGATATAGGTGCTGCGAGAATTGCTGATACTCCGGAGATATTTGATGTTGTCGTTACCGGAAATCTTTATGGTGATATTTTATCTGACATCACGGCACAGATAGCCGGATCAGTTGGACTTTGCGGTTCAGTAAACCTGGGGGCTGAGTGTGCCATGTTTGAGGCCATTCATGGTTCGGCTCCGGATATAGCGGGTAAAGGAATTGCCAATCCATCCGGTTTATTGCAAGGAGCTGTAATGATGCTTAATCATATTGGACAGTCCAAAGTGGCTACTGAAATCCAAAATGCATGGTTGTGCGTAATCGAAAACGGAATCCACACTGGTGACATCTACAAAGAAGGCAATAGCAAACAAAGAGTAAATACGGCTGAATTCTCCGAAGCTGTTCTCGATCATTTAGGGCAAAAACCTACTGTATTGAAACCAGTGGAATACTCGGTGGGACAAATTCACATTCCTCCATACAAAAGAAAAGAAGAAGCTCCCAAGGAATTGGTAGGAGTAGATTTATTCGTGGACTGGAAAGGTGAAAACCCCGACGAGATTGGAGAAATTTTGTCCGGATTAAATAACGAGGATTTATCATTGTCCATGATCACCAACAGAGGTGTAAAAGTCTGGCCTGATGGTTTTGATGAAACCTTCTGTACTGACCACTGGCGCTGCAGATATAAAACAGCCGAGGGTTCTACCATCACCAACAAACAGATTGTTGATTTAATGACCCGCGCAGAAGAAAAAGGAGTAGATGTGATAAAAACAGAAAACCTCTATTACTTCGATGGCAAGCAGGCTTTCTCCATGGGTCAGGGGCAGTAAGTATTAATTTTCCTCTTTGGCTGTGATATAAAATATTGGGGATTCAAATTCTTCTCATCCTGCCTGCAAACTACAGGGTTTTAGAAATCCCATCTCGACTTTTTGACCAGAATCTGCCCGTCTAGCATAACATACTTTCTTTTTTGGCATCGCCCCAAAAAAGAAACAAAAAAGGTCTAGGACTACTCGCTTTTTTTGATCCATTTAGCAAAGCTGTATCCGGACCCACTTAAACTCGCTTTAGCCATTCTTTTGCTGACTCATGTCCGATGGGGCGAGTGCCGTATTGTTTGAAGAATAAGATATTTTTACGTTGAACTATAAGTTTATAAGAATTGCTAAAACTCAGACAGGTAAGTGGCTCTTATCGTCTACATCTTTGAATGGATCCTCAAAAAAATCAAGAAGGTCCGATTTCTCTTATATGGGGATAGTTCGTTTTTATTTATTGAAAAACCTATTAGTTATACCCTATGACTTTATTTTCTGTTTTTTTTTAAATACCATCTAATTGAACACCCAAAACTCAAAAGTAAATGAACTTGATTCAGGTATTGTTTTTTATTAGCCCTCTCAGTACATGACAAAAATTAATGTTGATTTACAAAGTATTGAAAAATAGCAAGTTAAAAGTGCTACTATTTCTAAATGAAACTTAATTTTATGATATAGCAATAAGCTAATCCCCGAAATCAGCGGAAAAAATCAGCCCTGCCTAAGGCTGGGTAAACTGCAATCTGCGGGAAATATACGCAAGCACGGATTTTATTTCTTTAAGTTTATCTAGCCGAAGGCAAGACTGATAGCGCAGATGCGGAGTTTATCTAGCCATAGGCAAGGCGGATAAACGCAAATTTAGTCCTTTTTATAGTTGATAAATTATTGGTTTTCAATACTCTAACTCTTATTTCCACTTTATAATCATTGTTTTGAAAAGGGTTAATTTGAATTTTTGTCGTGTACTCAGATTAGCCCTTAAACTGCAAAAAAATGGACTTTTATCAAGAGGTGATGCACTTCAATCTATTTTCTTTGAAACTTAAATAGTCAATCGGTCTGATAAATTTAAAACCACAAATTTTTATATTATAGCCTTTTCTTTTTTTGAAAAAAACCAGGAATTACCAACAAGTTTCAGTAAAGATGTCGTAACTTAGTTGCGATGATTACTTTTTTATACCTCAGTGGACGAAATAAAGTGATCAGGGCTCTTTACTCAAACCTGTTGCTATGGCTCAAGCATTCATTGAAAATACCGGATTCGGTAAGCATATATTATATCCGCTCTTGTTCATTGCCCTTGCTGCATTGACCTTGTCTTCATGTGAAAAATCTGAAACCGTAATCATAAGTGACAATGAGCCTGTTTCTTCTTTTAATATTTCGAGAATAAAAATTGAAAATTACGTTCAGCGGATTTACATAGATATTATCGGTCG
>SLKL01000386.1 GCA_007134625.1 Saprospiraceae bacterium | reverse complement strand
TCGTTAATTTCTTCAAATGTACACCACTCCGACATACAAAAACCAAGCAGGGAGCACCCACAGTTCAGAACATCCTATATCCTTCTGTTCTTCCCGGCTGTATGGACGTTGTGGGTTTTATGAACGGAGTTTCAAGCATTAATTGGTTTTACAATTACATTCGATTGGCTTTTTTAGATCATTGGTGTTTTCAGGCAGCGAGTTGACTCTTGCTTTCATAATATCCTTTTGTCCTGATAGAAAAATTCTATAGCAGTTGTAAAACCCATAAATTAAACCTTCTCTCAAAAGATTTCTGCATCAAAAATCTCCGGAAATCCTGATTTTGACCAAAAAATCGAAACGGATAGAGCAAATTAAGATAGATATCCGGATTTACAAAATGATGGGAAGTAAGTTGATTTTTGAAAAAGGGAGCTGATGAGATGGGGGTATTTTGATTTTATTAAACTTTAAAATTCTATACATATGAGATATTTAATAATATTTTCACTTTTTTTATTTACCATTGGTTGTGAGAGTGAAAAAATAATGCCGGAGACTAACAATAATCAAATTGAAGCTAGCACAAGGACTGCAACTATACAAGATAATGGTCCGGACACCCCAAATCCGGATAATCCTGAAGCATTATGCATAGGTTGTGGTTGTCAGCAAGTTTTTAGAAATTGTAGAGATGCTTTTTGTTGGCCTGAAGGTTTTGGACCACATGCATGCTGTACGCCACTTGGAGTAGATATGGATTGTTGCAGAGAAGTTCGTAATGACTGTCATACATGTGATTTTGGCTTTATTTGTTTTAGATTTACCATATTTGCATCACATCAGTTAACTGCATCGCAACAGGATGACGTAAACAATGGGAAGAATTACTTTACGTTAAATGAATTAACAGCCTCTCAGGTCCAAATGGTAAGCGAAGAGTACTATGATGTAGTTTCCAAATGGCAAGACGGAACCACATTAACAGATGCTGATTTTGAAATATTAGACATGAATTTAGATGAATTCTAAAAGCACAGTTAATCAAAATTCAAATTTCGGGAATTGGAGGATATTTCTTCTGATTCCCGGAATTCTTTTCTTTTCCTTTCCTTTTGGTTGTCTGAACACCCAAACAGTTATATTATATCCTAAGGATTTAGAGATTTGGGATGGTTTATCTATTTTCCTAATCCCGAAACCTCAATTTCTGGAATTTGAAAATATACGGTTAAACAATAATTTGATGAAAACTGGAATCAATATTTCCAGAAAAAGAGAATCACTTTCACTTTTTTTTACCAAGAAAGCTGGTAGAGGTGATGAGACCCTTCAATATTCTATTTCATTAACTCAGTATACAGAAAAGGATACGATTTTGATCGATTACAATTCATTTGTCAAAGAGGCTAAAACTTATACTCATAATGTCAGGTTACGCCGCCAAAATATAGTTGAGGTTGGTAATATTTTTACTAATCGATATTCCCGATTATTAAGTAAAAGGATTAATAGCAGAAAGTTAGCTTCTCATATTGCAACGGGTGAATACTTTAATACACCCTATGATGAAATAAGAGCCATTGAAGCTTTTGAAAACTTAAAAGACAGTCAACTTGACTCCTTATGGCATTTACAGTTTTTTACCCAATCAATTTCAAACAGTGCGCTATTTATAGATTACTTGAGAGAACTGAGTGAACAGCCAATAGATTATCAAATAAACTGTGATCGTATTTCAAGTGGAATAAGATTTCAAACCTATATGTATTTTTCGTCCATTTCAGCAAACGAATGGAAAGACAGGCTCTATTCTCTTTTTGAGTCAGCTACGAATTCCAGTTTTTTATGTGATACTGAAGAATTAATTGCACTGTATTTTGCGTACCATTATTTAATGAGATATGGAATAAGTGAGGAAACAGATCATCCCTATTCTTTAAATTCAGATAGTCTCTTTCAATTGTTAAACTCAATTTCAAATGAGCGTTATAAAAATGATTTTCTGGAGTTTTTAGAATCAATAAAAATCAAACCGCTAAGGGAAGACACTGAGCTGGTTACTGCCCAAAACAATGCGGTGCAACTAAGCGAATATTTTGACAAGCCTTATGTGATTCTGGACTTCTGGGCTACCTGGTGTCAACCTTGTATCAGAGCCTTTCCCGATTTAAAGGTCTTCAACGATAAATGGGGATCAAAAATGAATCTGTTGTCAATTTCTGTTGACCATGATTTCAACAGGTTTCAAAACTGGACAACATCAAGACCTGAGTATGATTGGGCATTTTTATATACCGGATTAGACCATCATTTGGTAAGAGATCTAAATGTCAGAGCATTTCCAACCTACCTGATTTACGATACCACATCAGAGGAAATATTTGGACCCTATCACACAGTCGAGGAAATTGAAGGCTTCTTTAATTCTGTGTATGAGAATTACAATGACTAATAAAATAATTTTTTAAGATTCATATTTTTCTATGTTGTAATTATAGGGCTTTTAAAATCTATCTTGTCTCGTCTTGTTGACGATACAAGATAAGTTACCTAACCCGCTTGGCTTTGGGAGTTTTGCCATCACTGCAAACCTTCAGGAATAAAAAGCTTAGATAACCATTACCCACAGCTAAAGACCTATCTCGTCTCTCGTCTTTAGGCCGAGACAAGTTTGGCCGAGACAAGATAAGGTCTATACGCACCTTGTAGGTCTCCATACACAAAACTCATTCAATCTTTTTCTGATCTTAGTTATTGCGAATGGTAGAAACCATATGATTATAAAATTCTTGGCTATGATATAAACTTTTCTGGCTTCAAATTATGCTTTTGCTGCAAACCTATCTCGTCTTTTG
>SLKL01000314.1 GCA_007134625.1 Saprospiraceae bacterium | reverse complement strand
GAAGTTCTAATTACTTCTACTGAAAAAAAGGAGGGTAAACAGGAGTTATTGGATTTTATACATCGGACTAATCAAATATTTCAAGATCAGGTTTCCTGACATTGAGGTATATTTGTGAAAAATTAGCCAAGCCTAACTGACCTTTTTATCTTATTAATGGAGAAAACAACCACATTTAAAGAGATTGTAGATTATCGTTTTGATCATCTTGAAAGTGATCTTAAGAATTGGCCTATCTATAAATTAAGCGAAAGAAGGGCTGACTTTGTTGAGGAATTGAATAATATCACTATTGAAAATCTTCTCAGAGATTTAGATGTTGTTGGAATACAGGAATTAATTGCAAAAACAATATATCTGGAGAAAATCCGGATGCGTAAGACACCCTGGAAGGTTGACCCACCGAATGAAAAATTATTTTGGAGAAGAATTGAGGAGAAGCTAACTCAAATCAAAACCCTTCCCATTGAATTGGCAGGTGATAAATCAAAGGAACTTTTATATAAAGTTGTTAACAGGTATTCTGAAGAAATAGTCGGAAGTTTCAAAATTCAGACCTTTAAATTTGCTAGAATTGCCTTAACCATTTTCTTTAAAATTCTTTTTAATCGCTTTTGGGAAAATATACCCTTTTGGGGGAGGCGTAAATCGCTTTTGGATAAAATTAAATTAACCGGTCATGTTCCTGACGTCAGAAAGCTTATGGATAAGGGAACGGTTGTTTTGCTTCCTACTCATTCTTCTAATCTTGACTCTATATTTATTGGTTATGCCATTGATTTCAAAGCCGGTTTGCCTTCTTTTTGCTATGGTGCCGGTTTGAATCTGTACAATAGTGAGTTTGCGGCTTATTTTATGAATCGATTGGGTGCTTATCGTTTGGACAGAAGGAAAAAGAATAGAGTTTATCTCGAAACGCTAAAGACAATGTCAAGGAGGATGACCACTAAGGGGGTAAATAATTTGTTTTTTCCTGGTGGTACCCGTTCCAGGTCCGGAGCACTTGAAACTAAAGTTAAAATGGGACTTTTAGGTACGCTGATCGAAGCCCAAAGAAAGCTTATTGAGACGGGATCTGATAAAAAGGTTTTCGTGGTTCCAGTTATTCTATCCTATCCATTCGTTTTAGAGGCAAGAGTTATGATAGATGAATACCTTAGGCAGGAGGGTAAGGAAAAATATTTTAAACGTAAATATAAAAAGGTAAAAAGATTCTCTAAGCTTACTTTCTTCAATCATTTATTCAGTAAAAGGCAAACAACATGGGTATCTTTTGGTCAGCCTATGGATGTACTTGGGAATGCGGTAGATTCTGATGGAAATAGCAAAGACAGTAAGGGATATCCTATTCAGGTCAAGGACTATTTTGCAGTTGGTGAAGTAATTAGAAGGGATTTACAAAGAGAGTCGGTTTATACTAAAAAGCTTTCGGATTCCGTTCTGGACAGCTATAAAAAAGACAATGTGGTGCTGACCGCACAGTTTGCAGCATATTGCGCATTTAAATATCTGGAGCGATTGGAAAGTGATAAAGACATTTACGATTTATTTTTATTGGAGGAAACTGATGTTAGATTACCAATAAAAAAGTTTACTGCTTTTTCAGAGCTGATTTTAGAGAGACTAAAAAATCTAGAGAAAAATAATGGAGTAAAATTAACCCCGGAATTCAATCTGTCGATAGAGAAAATTATCCAAAATGGTATTTCCGAATTAGGTCATTATTCTGTACGAAATCCATTGAAAATAAATTATAAGAAGGGTTATATAAGTACAGAAGATGTTAAACTATTATACTTTTATCACAATCGGTTGAACGTTTATGATGAGCAACTGTTTGCAGAGAAAATTAGTTTTGCAGAATTTATCTGATCTCATCCCATATTTCATACTGTGACCTACATTGTTATTGATTTTGAAGCCACTTGTTGGAAATTTCCAAAAACCCCCGAAGAACAGGAAATTATTGAGATAGGTGCTGTGCGCCTTGATCTTTACGGACACATTATTGATAAATTTTCTTGTTTCGTTCAGCCGGTTATACATCCTGAACTTTCATACTTCTGCATGGAACTGACCGGAATTCAACAGTCAGATGTTGATAGTGCAAAGACGTTCCCGTTGGTTTACGATCAGCTGCTGAATTGGTTGGAAATGTATCCTGACTTTAGCTTTGTTTCCTGGGGAGCTTTTGATGAACGTCTGCTGCGATTAAATTGTCAATATCATCATTTAGATATATTTTGGAATAGATCATTCATCAACATCAAAAAGCAATATGCTCAAATCCATCAGCTGGAAAAACCTATCGGATTAATGAAAGCCGTCAAAACAGAAAAATTTGAATTCGAGGGTGATCATCATAGAGCCTTTGCTGATGCCTACAATACTGCCAAAATTTTTGGCAAATACCTGGATGATTGGGTGATAGTTTAATTATTACATAGCATTGTGTAGATCATTTTGTTTTGGTACTATTTTTATCTTAAGGGAGATTTTTAATTAATTGAAAATTGAAGGTTGAATATTGAAAATTGAGCCGATGCCGCTATGCGCTGGTAATGGACCCTTCGACTGTGCTAACGCTTCGCTTGGTTCGTCACCATCGCAGGCATTACACTCCCAAACTTTCAACTTTCAATTACTTCCAACTCCCTACTTCCAACTTCCCACTTCCCACTTCCCACTTCCTAATTCGTAATTCGTAATTCCTAATTCGTAATGACTTTGTTGCATGGCAAGAGGAGAATTTTTTTTGACACATTAAGATTGTTTTATATATTTACGCATCCCAAGGCAGTAAACTTTTTTTGTTTAATAAAATGAGTTACTATCATGGGT
>SLKL01000025.1 GCA_007134625.1 Saprospiraceae bacterium | reverse complement strand
TGTTCCAGCACTACCGTCAGATCGAATTGCCTGTTTGCAGCAGCTCGCTTTAATTTTGCAAGTCTTTTTTCGCTGATTTTCAATCTGTTACTTCTTGTGTGTTTAAAGTTTTAAATCTTCCCTCTTCGAAAGTAAGTAGAAAAATACCTCTGTTTCTGAGATTGGCAGGTATGCTTCCGAAGACAGCTGCGGGCGCATCGGGCTGTTGATCAGCAAATTGCCAGTAAAAATGACCTATCTGCATTTCGGAAAAAGGGAGATAAAATGGGAAGCGGTGCCCATAAGCTATCAAATTAGAGCCAACAAATGTAGCAGTAATATTTCCGAGATACTCGTTTATACCTCCGATATAATTCATTTTTTCATAAAATTGAAGGTGGAAGGCTCTGTAATCATAATTACCTCCAACGGGGAGTTGTGGACTGGTGTTGACCAGATTGAGCTTTTGATGAAATTCTAAATGAATATCTCTATCCCAGAGGGTTAGTCCAATAACTTCGTAGTAAGGTGTAGTACGGGTAAGGTCAATTGCTCTCAGAATGGGGTGAATAAAAGGATGATTTCTGGTCATGGGAATAAAAAACCAGACCTTGCTCTCTTCACTGAAATACTCCTCAAAATCAAACTCCAGTATATCTTCATCTGCCTGAAAAAATATTTCTCCGAAAGTACGATCAGGGAATCTGTCAAAAAAAAGTTCTTTAAACTGATCTACCCGATTATTTTCCCTTGGTGAGTATATCACATAAAACTTATCCTCAGCTTCCATTTCATTCAGACGGTATAAAACACTTTCAAAATGTGCCATTAAATCCGGCTGAAAACTCACTATATTTCCTCCTCCCTGGGGATTAAACTGACCTGCAAACCAGGGATTAACTAATACTGCTTCTTTTTTTTCTGAGAATGCTGATAGTAGTTCCAATTCACTTCTGCTACTGCCACCAACTATTACATGTGGGTCGAATTTCACTTTTTGCAATGCCTTTTCTAATTCAGCCGGCTGATCATCACCACCGGCGACTACTTCCAGTACAATTTGAAATGGCACCTCTGTCATGGTCCTTAAGCCAAATTCAAAGCCATTGAGAAAGCCTATCATCTCTTCATTAATGTAATCATCTAAGCGTATTTCTTCCTCAGGCTCATCCTCCTCTTCGATCAACTCCTCAATTTCTTCCATTAGGTCTTCAAGTTCAAAACCTGCCGGCCAATCCTCCATGGGTAAAACCAGGAGAATGTTATAACTCGATAAAATCTCAGGTGCTGGAAGTCCTTCAGCCAGGCGTTCCCTGTATGGAGAATCTTCAGGATAAATGAATGGTGGCTTATCATCAAGACTTATCACCTCCATGTGGACAGTATCTATGCTAACTTTTTTATCCTCTTCTACAGGCAGTGGAGGAGGGGTAGGGTCAGTTACTGTTCTCGGAGTGCCACAAGACATCAAAAGTAAGACGCCCGAAAGAACAATAAACAGAAATTTATTCCCACTCAATTGTCGAAGGAGGTTTGCTACTGATATCATAAACTACTCTGTTTATTCCGTTAACTCGATTGATAATAAGGGTAGATACCTCAGCGAGAAACTCGTGCGGTAAATCCACCCATTGTGCTGTCATTCCATCTACAGAGCTCACTGCTCTAAGCGCTACTACTTGTTCATAAGTTCGCTCGTCACCCATGACGCCTACAGAATGCACCGGCAAAAGAATGACTCCCGCTTGCCATATTTTATTGTATAAGCCCCATTTTTTCAGCCCCTGAATAAATATATCATCTGCTTTTTGAAGCATAGCTACTTTGGTAGCAGTTACTTCTCCAAGTATCCTGATTCCCAGTCCGGGACCGGGGAAAGGGTGTCTTCCTAAAAGATTTTGAGGAAGTCCCAGTTCTTCTCCGACTCTTCTCACTTCATCCTTGAATAGCATGCGAAGCGGCTCAACTATTTTCAATTTAAGCAGGTCCGGCAAGCCTCCAACATTGTGATGTGACTTAATGGTGACGGAGGGTCCATGAACTGAAACGGATTCAATGACATCCGGATAAATGGTGCCTTGTCCCAACCACACTACATTTTTGATTCGCTCTGCCTCCTGCTGAAAAACCTCAATAAAAACTTTTCCAATGGCCTTTCTCTTGGCCTCAGGATCAGTGATGCCTTTTAGCTCCCTTAGAAACCAATCAGCAGCATTTACTCCCGTTACGTTCAGACCATAATCGTTATAAGCTTCCAGGACTTGTTCAAATTCATTTTTTCTCAATAGTCCATTGTCAACAAAGATACAGTGTAATCGATCCCCTATAGCCTGATGTAGTAAAGTAGCTGCTACGGAAGAATCTACACCACCTGATAAGCCCATGACAACATGTTCATTGCCTAATTGCTGTTTCAGGCTGTTGACTGTCTCTTCCACAAATGCCTGTGGGGTCCAATTGGGAGTTAGTCCGCATATTTTGGATAAAAAGTTTTCAAGGATTTTGGCACCCTCTAAAGTATGTGTCACTTCAGGGTGAAATTGAAGCCCATAAATCTCTTTTGAATATTTTTCCTGTGAAGATTTGTAGGCAGCTACCGGTATGTCGTGTGTTGTTCCTATTATTTCAAATCCTTCGGGTAATTCTTTAATGCTGTCTGCATGAGACATCCAGATTTGAGATAAGTCAGATACATTTGCAAAAAGTGTATCATTTTTTACTTTTTTGAGCACAGCTTTACCGTATTCACGACTTGAAGACCTCTCTACAACTCCTCCCAATTCATGTGCCAATAATTGTGCACCGTAGCAGATGGATAAAACCGGATATTTTCCCACTACATTGTCGAGATTGAACTTTAGGGCATTT
>SLKL01000156.1 GCA_007134625.1 Saprospiraceae bacterium | reverse complement strand
TGGATGCTGATTTTAAGCAATTGATTTTAATGGAAAAACTGTATAAATTTTTCACATTAAAAACAATTGGTATATTTAATTAAATTCAGACGCTTGAGATAAAAAAAATATATGTTGATAACAAAAAAGTTATCCACATTGAAATTAATTTTATCCACATCCTGTTCACATGGTATAAAAAATGGGGTTCTTAATATTAAATTAATCTATTGTAGTTTTGCCCTTGCTTAGCGGGAGCAATAAATGATTAAGGACTTTTAAATATATTCAGAATGGCAGAAAATACGGGATTTGCAGTAACATCAGGGGAAAGAAGGTTACAACCTATGCGTAAAGATGAGGATTTGAACAGCCTGTTGTACGGTAAAGTTCAGCCCCAAGCCGTTCAGGTGGAAGAAGTCCTACTCGGCGCTTTGATGTTAGATAAAGATGCATTTGCCATAGTTATCGACATTTTGAGGCCTTCAAGTTTTTACACCCATGCTCATCAGTTGATTTTCAAGGCAATGTTGGACATGTTTGAGAAAAACATAACCATAGACTTATTGACTGTCAAGGATGAACTGCAGAAAAATGGGGATTTAGAGGCTTCCGGGGGCACCCCATATCTCGTGGACCTGACGAATAAGGTGGCTTCCTCAGCCAATGTGGAATTTCACGCGAGAATAATAGCCCAAAAATTCATTCAAAGAGAATTGATTCGTGTATCTACTGCCATAATTAAGGATGCATACGATGAAACCAAGGATGTTTTTGATCTACTCGATGAGGCCGAAAAAAACCTTTTTGATATTACGGAGCAAAACCTTAACAGAGGGTTTGAAAAGTTATCTTCACTAGTGGTGCAGGCTCGTACTCAGCTTGAGGAAATGGCAGGAAAAGAAGAAGGCTTAACCGGTGTGCCTTCAGGTTTTACCGGTCTCGACAGATATACTTCCGGCTGGCACCCATCCGACTTGATTATATTAGCTGCACGTCCCGGTATGGGTAAAACGGCATTTGCCATGTGTCTTGCCCGAAATGCTGCTATAGATTACAAAAAGCCGGTTGCTATTTTCTCTTTGGAGATGTCAGGTCTTCAGCTTACTCAACGTCTTTTATCAATGGAAGCCGGAGTTTCGGGTGCAAAGATAAGAACAGGTGAGCTCGATGATGCAGAATGGACAAGACTTCACAATGCTATTGAAAAACTTGGAGATGTTCCGCTTTATATAGATGATACGCCCGGTATTAATATTTTTGAGTTGCGTGCAAAATGCAGAAGATTGAAAATGCAGCACGACATTCAGATGGTACTGATCGATTATCTTCAATTGATGAGTGGTGGACCGGACA
Source organism: Saprospiraceae bacterium (assembly GCA_007134625.1). Taxonomy (GTDB): domain Bacteria; phylum Bacteroidota; class Bacteroidia; order Chitinophagales; family Saprospiraceae; genus PWJY01. The sequence continues at coordinate 1,513 of SLKL01000156.1, read as the reverse complement.
ACAAAAAAGGTAATCGCGAGCAGGAAATATCCGGAATTTCAAGAGCCTTAAAGGGAATGGCAAAAGAGTTGAATGTGCCGGTAATTGCCTTATCGCAGTTGAGTCGTGCCGTTGAGACAAGATCGGGACCCAAGCGCCCTCAGCTTTCCGACCTTAGGGAATCAGGAGCGATTGAGCAGGATGCAGATATTGTAACCTTCCTCTACAGACCGGATTATTACGAAATGGAGGAGTCTGAGCACGAGGATGGTCTGACAGAATTGATTCTCGCCAAGCACAGAAACGGTGCATTGGGTACAGTTGAACTCAAGTTTGTTAAAGAACACGTTAAGTTTATCGATTATCAGGATGCAGGCTCTTTTGGGAGTATTATTGCCGATGATTTTGGCGGAGGTGATGAAGATGGCTACATTACCCGCAGTTCAAGAATGAACGATGACACTGATGTTCCGTTTTAATTGTCCATGAAAAAGAAAAATTCTAACGACAGAACCAAACCACAGCAATCAACATCTTCGGTTCCCGAAGGTGGAGTGAGGCTCAATAAATATTTGTCCAATGCCGGCATTGCCTCAAGGAGAAAGACGGCCGAATTCGTAAAAAATGGACAGGTCAAAGTAAATGGAGAGGTGGAGACACATCCTGCTACCATTATACTGCCCGGCGACACAGTTGAATACCAGGGCAAGGAGATAAAAAGACTGCATCAGCTCTATTATTTCTTACTGAATAAGCCTAAAAACGTAATCTCTACCACTGATGATGAAAAAGACAGGCGGACAGTAATTGACCTGGTAGATAAAGATAAAAAACTAGGTGTTTTCCCCGTTGGGCGACTCGACCGAAATACTACCGGATTGATCCTGCTCACCAATGATGGGGATTTGAGTTACAAACTCACGCATCCTTCCTTTAAGGTGGGCAAAGTTTATGAGGTAACGCTGGACAAGAATTTGTCTTCTAAGGATCTTGAAAAAATCAGAAATGGTATCCAACTTGAAGAAGGTGTAGCCGTCCCCGATGCAGTTAATTACATATACAACCGACCGCAGAATGAAATCTCCATTGAAGTTCATATTGGCTGGAACAGAGTCATCCGAAGGATTTTTGAATCCCTCAATTACGAGGTAAAAAAACTGGACCGTGTTTATTTTGCAGGTTTAACCAAAAAAGCATTGTCCAGAGGCAGGTTCAGACCTTTAACTAAAGAGGAAGTCACCCGTCTCAAGGTTTTTAATCAACTGTGATTTTGTTTTATTGATTTAGGCTTGTTTGCTTGACAAGATAAACTAATTGAAAAATGAAGGTTTTACAAGTTCAATAAAATTAACGAATTTCCTTATATTTTGGTAAAACTCAAATATCTACGTCTTTTTTTAACCACTGAGGGCAGTAGAGTAGAAAGAAGAAGCAGATGATTTTCTGCCCCTTCTTCCCCTCGTCAAACCGTACGTGCGGTTTTCCCGCATACGGCTTCCCTATTGGTTTCGTCTGTGGGCTTTCACAGGGCTTA
>SLKL01000372.1 GCA_007134625.1 Saprospiraceae bacterium | reverse complement strand
AGTTGACACCGAAAATATCAACCTCAGATCCTTCTTTTATAATTTTATTTAAATCATCAACTGAACTCGACCAACTAAACTTAGAATTTACTAAGTCAAATCCCCCGCCACCAAGTCTTTTTGCAAGTACAGCATCGGATAAAAGCTCTTCGAGTTTAACAACCAATTCCGATTCATCAGCTGCAACACTGTAATGTTTACCATCCAATCCTCCAATAGAGTCAGCTACGACTTCGGTGGTTAAACAAGGAAGTCCGCAGGCCATTGCTTCGAGCATTTTATTCTGTAAGCCTGAACCTGTAAATATAGGTGCTATATTTATTCTGGAACTCCAATAAGCCTCTCTGATGTCATCCATCCAGCCTGAAACTGTGATACCTTTCTTTCCATCCATGGCACGCACTGAGGGATGCGGTCGCGCTCCTGCAATCAAAACTTTAAGGTCCGGGTATTTAATTTTTATTTCATCCAGCAAGCTGTATAGTACTTTAGCTGCCAGAATATTGGGATAGTAGCCCATGTTTCCGCACAGTAAGAGATCATATTTTTTTTCTACACTCTCATTGGGATAAAAAAAAGAAGTATCCACACCATTAGGGATAACAGTTATCTTTTCCTTTGATAGGATTTTCAAGCTCATTTTATCCTGATCAGAAATTATGGAATGAGCATTAAAGTCATTAAAAACCTCACTCTCGTAATTTGCCAATAGTCCAGCTTCGATTTTCATCAGGATTTTACTAAAAAATGGGGATTCATTTGCACGCCTTTTTGCACCAAGGCTAAAAGAATCCATGTAGTCTATGGTTTTTGAAAAGGGCAACTTTCTAACATATGGAGCGGTTCTGATTAATTGACAGTAAATATGATCCGGATTTAGGTTTAAAATGTGTTTCTTTATTTTTTTGGCTATGCCGGAATGGTAAAAATACTGAACACTGAATGGGAGGTTATTCAGCAGTCCAAAAGGCAGATTGATGTATCGCTTCCATTTGGGTAAAATATAAAACGACATAGACTCACAGTATTCACTGAGAACGGATTTGGCTTTATCAATTTCGCTTTGATTTTCGCACAATGAAACAAGACTGATACGATGAAATTTTGAAAGATATTTTAGTTGATAAAACACCCGAAGCTTATCCCCTTTTTCAATGGGAAAAGGGATTCTGGATGTAATAACCAGTAAGTGCAAACTTTTCAATTCAAATTAATTAAGAAATTTCTTCACTGATTTTAAATCCGTGCTTTTTCATGTAAGACTGATACGAACTAATAAGATTTTTAGCAAGATCGAAGTTGTCGAAATTGTCAGAAACAAATCGCTTGGCAGCTTTCGAAATCCTGATCATTTCTCTTGGGTTTTCCAGACAAAAAGTAAACTTTTCCAGAAACTCCTCAGGAGTATCCGCCACGAGAACCTCTTTTCCATCTTCTGCGAAGATTCCTTCTAATCCAAGTGTAGTGGTAATCACCACTTTACCCAAGGCCATACCTTCTAGAATTTTAGCTCGCATTCCCGAACCGGACAAGAGGGGAACAATCATCATAGGATGCTGATTGATAAACTCTCTGGCATCGCGAACTTCTCCGTGGATTAAAACTTTTGATTTTGACCATCTGAATAAATCATCCGGTGTATTTCTTCCGGCTATATGTAATTCCAGATCAGGAATCTCTTTATGAACATCAGGCCATACTTCATTTAAAAACCAATTGATTCCCTCGTAATTGGGAATCCAGTCCAATGAACCAATAAAACTTACACTTGGATTTTTCCTGAAAGAAGCCATATTGGGCTTGTACTCTCTGAAATCTATACCAATAGGTATGGTTTGCGCTCCGTTGACATACCCCAAATTTCTGAATTTTTCTAGATCTCTTTGCGAAATAGGAATCAAAAAATCGTAATCATTAAGCACACCTAATTCAAAACTCTTTAGCTTTTTTGAGAGGTATTTTATGTACCATTTCTTTGGCAAAAACTGTGTATTTTGGGTAATCCTGTCCCATATTTCATGCTCAATATTATGAGACCTCATAGCAACTAAAGCATTGGAATGCTGCCGAATGGTTTCCATATAGGGAGCGAGATAAAGCGTTTCCAATTGCACTATATCATAATCTTCCTCTTTTAATAGTTGCTCCAGTTTTCTGGAGAACTCATCAGATCTGAATCTGGAAATATGATAGGAATCTTTAGAGAAAAGATTCTTAAAAGCATCAACAGGATTTAATGCATTATCAATATCTACTGTATAAACGGCCTTATAGTGTTTTGCAAGACTTTTTACTTTTTCAAGGTCAATGTAGTGTTTAGAGGTATTCATAGCAAGTAGCGTTACCTCGCAACCCAATTCATGGAGTGCCCTACTGAGATAAGTTACTGCTATAGATTCACCATCTTTGAGCGGAAGTGGAAACTTTTTGCAGAGTTGAAGAATCTTCATAAAGAGATATTAATCGAAATAAAGCGCAAATATAACTTTTCTTCAAAACAGAGTTAACAGAAGAGTAAAGTAAAATAGAAAATAGTAAACTAAATCCTTTGAAATTTTGCAATTCAGCTAAATTGAAAAGAAGTTTATTTATTCACCTAAAAATTGCAATTACAATCATTAACTTTTCATTTAAAAAGATATTTTAAAAGATCAAATATTAATTTTAATTTTTTGTTGAGCAATTTATTGAGGGCATCTAATTAAGGTTTTTTTACTCTCCATCACCCTTATTCCTAAAATAGACCAAACCGTGACTCCACCTTAGCTTTTCTCAAAAAATGAAAAACTCAGTTTAGAGTACTTTCTTGTCTCAGTAAAATTAGGATGTACATTCATGTCAAGCTGAGT
>SLKL01000055.1 GCA_007134625.1 Saprospiraceae bacterium | reverse complement strand
TATATGCATCCAAACTGATGCTGAACCCGGTCCACCATTAAAAGAAATCAGTAAAGGCCTGTATTGAGGCTCATCGACTCCTGTACGCTGATAATAGGTGTAGTGCAAGCTTGCAACCACTTCGTCCTTATCATTCCAGACAGGCTGCATTCCAACCGTAGCATTATAATTAACTGATTCCCCATTTATCTCAACGGTATGATTTGTAGTAACTGTAGTATCAAAAGGTAGTATTCTGTTTTGACTAAAAACATTCCCTGTGCTTAGAAAAAAACTACATAAACAAATCAAAAAACAAAGAATATTTAATTTCATACTGAAGTTAATTTTTAAATCTTTTAATCAAAAGCATAAAAGATAATTGTCAAGCCAAGAGCATTAATTAATACTGTAACAAAAATAAGATTAATCTCTTTGCTGTAAATAAATCTTTTTATTAGTAATAACATTTTCTACATTCCAATCTATGATCTTTTCCATAGGGTGGTTTCTATATTCACAATTCTCCACACTACAAAATCTACACATTTCAGGAGGTTCACAGGGATCGACATGAATAAAAAGTTCAACACTGTCACCACAATATCTATCCACTGCATTTTCAAAATCAGAAATCACATTGTGACCTTCGATTTGATTGTAGTACCACGGAATGGTTAAATGGCAATCAATATGTAGTTTAGTTCCATACTTTATTACCCTGAAGTTATGCAAATCAATCCATTCTGAATGTCTGCTGTTATTTAGTCGACTAATAATCTCCTCAATTAGGTTTAAATCTGCCTCGTCCATTATTCCGGCAATGGCCTTTCTTAACAAACCAAATCCCGAATAAATAATAAAGATACCAAGACCAATAGCTACCACTTGATCTAACCAAAAATATCCGGTAATTAATATCAAAACAAGACCAATAATCAAAGCAACTGAAGACAAACCATCTGATAGCAGGTGCTTGGCCTCAGATTCAAGAACGAGATTATTATGCATTTTCCCTCTCCTCAGCAGTATTAGTCCAATAATTAGATGAATAGAACCTGAAAAAATGGTCAGATAAATACCGGTATTAAGCCTGAAAATTTCATTGGGTTCAAAAAAATTATAAAATGCTTTTCCAATAATAAATAAACCTGTTATTAAGATGACCCCACCGGCTATACCGGCAGCGAGAAACTCAATCTTACCATGACCATAAGGATGGTTCCTGTCTTTTGGCAATTGTGACAAATAGAGAGAATATAAAGCAAAACCACCTGTACCGAGATTAAGAATACTTTCAAATGCATCAGAAAGGATCGCATTAGAATTGGTTATATACCAGGCAAAATACTTAATAAGGGTGAGGATAACTCCAATTGCAAGAGTTAATCTGAGAAAATTTTGGTGAGTTTTGGAAGTTTTATCCATGATATGTAAAGGTACTAAAGAAAAAAAATTAATTTAGTTTTAATTTAAAATTTAACCCAATGAAAGAAACAATAAACCAAGCATTCAAGGAATACTGGATTTATTTAATGGAAGCTATCCCTTCGATTCTAATGGCCATATTAGTCTTAAGTATTTTTTGGTTTATTACCTTTTTTTTGGCAAAAGCACTCACAAACACATTGACCAAAAGGAAGCATGAACCTATTATGAGACTATTCCTCGTAAATCTATTCAAATGGGCAATGTATATAGTTGGGCTTCTTTTTGCTCTTGATATTCTCGGTTTAAGTGGAGTACTAAGTGGGATTATTGCAGGTGCTAGTATAACGGCGATTGTACTGGGTTTTGCATTTAAAGATATCGCAGAAAACTTTCTATCTGGAATTTTGCTGGCTTTCAGTTCTCCCTTTAAAACAGGAGATATCATAGAGGTGAACGGAATGCGTGGCAGGGTACAGAATATGGAAATGAGAACAACACAAATCAGGAGCTCGGATGGAAGAGATATATATCTACCTAACTCTATTTTAATAAAAAGCCCACTTTCCAATTACACGAAAGATGGCTTTATGAGACATTCATTTTCGTTTGGGGTGGATACAAATAGCGATACCGGTCAAGTCAGATTACTTCTTCTGGAATACCTTAAATCAGAAAAAGCTGTTTTGAAAAACCCTTCACCGGTAGTTATCGTATCTGCCTTAGGTGATTCATCAATTGAAATGAGGGTTTCCTTTTGGGTAAATCTATTTAAAAGTTCAAATGCTGACAAAGTTGATTTAGGGGAGCCAATTTTAAGCAGAGTAATGGCTAACTCAAAAGAAATTTTATTGAAAAATGAAATCAATCTACCCTCACCAATTATTGAATTAAAAAATTATGATCAAGCATTAAAATTGAAAAGTGTAAATTGAAAAGTTAAAAAAGAATTAGATAGAAGATTTTTATGACAACGCTTCCCCATGGTCCTTTACCTTGGACTATGTGAAACAAACCTTACTCAATTTGTCTGTCATGTCATAACGAAACTTTAAGAATTAAACTTTTCTCTATCGCATGTTTACCCGGACTACAGTTCATTTTGTTAAAGTCAATCATAGTTCAACAAACAGATTTCGGGAACAAATTGATTGTAGATAAATCCTCAAAAAAGAGCCACGCTGAAGGAGTTTTATAACTTGTTACTTTTCAATTCACATAGATGTTAAAGGAATAAAACTTACCGTATTATGAAGGGAAGAATTAGCCTTTGCGATAATAATCAAACCCAGATTAAAAATACTCTATAAAATCATTTTAATTTCAATGCTTCACTAATTTTATTTTATTGGCTCTGATCTAAGTACATGACAAAAATTGATAGGTAAAAATAAGTAGCCATGTGTAATCGTTTGATATAAAGTTAATTAAAACAATTTTACCATGGTTACTAGAAG
>SLKL01000149.1 GCA_007134625.1 Saprospiraceae bacterium | reverse complement strand
TCATCCGTTTTTTATCATCAATCCTGATAGTAATCGTGATTGGCGCACCACAACAGATAATGATTTGTGGCAAAGACTGAGTAAAACAAACAATCCTTGCCCTGAGGACTTTCGTCCACCAACTATGGCAGAATGGATGGAAGAAGTAAACACCTGGACAGGTAGGGGCACGCAGGCTGCTATTAGATCTACTTTATCCCTGCCGTTATCAGGAATCAGATCGGTTAGAGGAGATATTGCTCACGCTGACAGGTGGGGTCAATATTGGAGCTCAACCGTAAGTGGAGAAAACTCACAGACTTTACTTTTTACCGGCAATACCATTTTACAACGATCTGCTTCAAGAGCTCAGGGCTTACCGATACGCTGTATAAAAGACGATGGTCCTGTCGCTTCTGTAAGACTTAACAAAACAGCATCTCCGGCAATATTCAGTAATATCAATCAAATAATCACCTTTTCTTTTGAGGTGACAAATAACGGTGAGGCTCCACTTCTTGATTTAGTTGTTACAGATACGGATTTTGGCTGGACTTTCGGACCGGTTGACCTTGAACCCGGTCAATCAACTACTTTTTTCCGTGCTTACTTTACTACCCTTCAGGATATTCTAAATGGTGGCATCAGTAATCATGCAGAGGTGAGTGGGTTTTCCGATGAGGGCGAGGAGGTCTTTGCAGAGGATGAAGTATTTGTTCCATTTCAACCTGAGTCACCTCTGGCCGAAACGAACCTCTCAGGCTTCAATCAGGAAGTATTACTCTATCCAAATCCCTCCACCGGATTGATTAATATTGAGTTAAATGAATTTCCCATAGGGTTACAATATCGATTGAAAGTGCTGAACAGCCCGGGACAACAGGTACACACTGAAATAGTGAAATCAAATCATACCGAGATCAATTTAAGTCATCTTAGTCCTGGATGGTATCTAATCAGTCTTTTTGACGAGAACAACTTACCGATTGGAAGAAAGTATTTGATTATACAGTAATGTCAATCATCCAGGCAACTTAGTTACAAGAAGAAATTCCCTCTTATTTCATTGTTTTTTTGACTCATTTATTTTTTCTTCTCTAAAAAAATATTTTTTGCAATGGAAAGCTTTGAATAATTGGGAATTTAGTATCTTAGGGCTTAAATCAAAACACATTACATCATGAAAAACAAATTTTTACTATTATCTTCACTTGTCCTTTGGTTGTTTTTACCTATAATGGGCGAAAGTCAGACTTCATTTTTACAAAAATCAGCAATTGGTGAATCTGCCGGAGTGATTAGCAGCACTGCGCAGGCAGAACTCCCTTATTATTACAATCATGCGGAAGTTTTTTGCGGTCTGTATGCACTTGAGGGATTTTCCTTCCGTATGGCAGAAAGGGCAATGACCCATGCCTGGCCGGGATGTGAACAGTGTTGCGCTTTTCAGGCACCGCAATGGATTCTTTTTTCGGTCGATGGAAACAGTTTTAGTTTTAATTTGGAAATATCCGAATGTCAGGCCAATATGGGGGCTCAGATAGCGATTTATGAACTACCCTGTGATACCGAGTTTGACCCAACAGAGATGGCTACAGGTATTCAGCCTACAGAGGATATGCTTATTTCAGGATGCGATCTGGTAAACGCACCACAAAGTGGGGTAGTGAATGTGTCGGCCAATAATGTAAGAGCAGGTGCAATTTACGGTATGGTGGTTGACGGTTGGGCATTGGATAGATGCAGAGTTGAATTTCTGGATATTCTGGAAGGTGGAGAGCCTCCACTACTTAGTGGTGATCCGGGAAGTCCCATTTATATTAATCAAGGTTGGGGAGAGGATACTTTGTGTATTTTACCTTCAGGATCAATCTTCAGGCTAGAAAATGAAATTGATGGTGCTTGTTCATACAATTGGACACTTGAAGACCTCGAAACTTCTGAGATATCTGAGCTTGAAGCAATTCCATCAGGTATTGCTACTTTAGTACACTTCCCTGATGTAGGTGAATATAGAATTTGCGTTTCCGCCTATAACGCCTGTGATACAAGTTCAACTGCTTGCAGAGAGGTCACCGTAATACAAGGTGATGATATACTTCAACATCCGGAAAGCATAACAGTAGAGGAAACTGAAGATGCCACTTTTTTTGTGGTAGCAGCAGTACCTGGAGCTTCATACCAGTGGCAGGCTGATTTTGGTCAGGGTTTTGAAAACTTACATAGGGCTAATCCGTTTTTTGGAGTTAATTCTCCAAACCTATTGATCCGAAATGTTACAGGCAATTTGGATGGTTTGAGAATCAGATGTTTAGTTCAAATAGATAACTGTGCAAGTATATCTGATGTAGCAGTTCTTAACATTCGGTTTATTTACCCTCCTGATGCCCGGCATTGTCGATTTGGTCCTGCAGAAGTAGTTGAAATAGTAAATCCTCTAACCGGTAGGATATGGATGGATAGAAACCTTGGAGCACAGAGAACCGCTTTTATTCCGAGAGACAGAAGAGCTTTTGGTGATCTTTATCAATGGGGAAGGTTTTCAGACGGTCACCAATGTCGTAATTCTCCTGATACAACAAGTCTGTCAGAGTTTAATCGTCCTGATCACGGTCATTTTATTATAAGTAATGATATACCGCAGGACTGGAGAACAGAGCGTTCTGATCAACTTTGGGATGGTGTGGATGCTGAAAACAACCCCTGTCCCGATGGTTTCAGGTTGCCAACTATGCCGGAATGGAGGCAAGAAATAGGTAGTGGTGGGTCAATTGCCGGTACAGTTACAGGTATTTCCTGGCTTAACTTACCACTTGCCGGCATGCGCCAAACCGATGGAGAAAGTAGATTTGATGGTATATGGGGCTTTTATTGGAGTAGCACTATTAGTGGTGACAGAGCTCAGG
>SLKL01000206.1 GCA_007134625.1 Saprospiraceae bacterium | reverse complement strand
TGGTAAACACCACCAATAAAATGCTGTACATAACTGTGCGAATAACATCCTCAGCCACTGAGGTTTCAGCTCCTGTACCCATAGCAGACAAAACGATCATGACAAGGATTACCACAATATCCTGAACAATCAGGAAACCTATAGCAATTTGTCCATGGAGGGAATCAATTTCTTTTTTATCTGAAAGTAACTTAACAATGATAATGGTACTGGAAAAAGTCAATGCAACGGCGATATAAAAACTATGCAGTGGACTAAAGCCCAGCATTATACCAATAGCATAGCCAACTACAGAAGTAAAAATAACCTGACCTAAGCCGGTAAATAAGGCGATCTTACCCGTTGATTGAATTAGCCTCAAATCCAGCTTAAGACCGACAATAAAGAGTAGAATGGCAATACCAATTTCAGCGAGAAGGTGAATATTTTCCTCTGATTGTACAACGTCCAACACCCCGGGACCTGCAATAATACCCAGAGCGATGAACATGACAATGAGGGGTTGTTTTAATAGTTGGCCTATTCCACCTAGAATGGCTGCAAGTGCCAGAATTATTGCAAATTCAAAAAAAGGTTCCTGAGCTAAAGTACTTAACCACTCCATATGAAAAATTTAAAAATCAATTCAAAGCTTAAATTTATCGCAAGATATACATTTATTAGTAATGCGAATCAAGGGTTAAAAGATTAAATATAAATAAGCTGCTGATATTTTTCCGAAGACATGGATGAGTAATCCTTCAGTTGATCTGACTTTACTGGCATTCTGAATGTCAGTTTTTTGGATTAACCAGTTAAAAAGTGATTCTATTGGTTGCCTTACACTAGAGACTGCTTTTGAATACAAGTCATTGAAAGCTTTATCGAATTGTTTCATTGTTGTGCTTAGACCCTTAGTTTCCTTAATAGGAGTGTACAATACAGAATTACAATTCTGGTTCATTGAAGTCATCATTTCAGTATCTATGTAAATTTTATCTCCATAAAACTCTGTATCCCTCTTATGCTGCCAAGCGGATTTAAATACATTTAGATCATTTTCCGAGGCAGCAGTTATGAGTAATTGCTCAGGGAAAGGCAGAACATTAAGTCTTCTGGAACTAAGAGCATGCAATTTTAGACCATAGTACCACAAGTTCTTTGAAGCACAATAACTTTTATCTGTAAGCTCTTTTGCGACTTTTGAATTCCTTTTGCCGGAACAAGTAATAATTGGCATAGAATCAAGTAAGCATTGATTTTTAGAGCAGTCTACTGGTCTAAACTTTTCTAACAAAGATTCTCCCAGTTGACTAAATGCAGACGAAAGACGATTAATTCTATTGCAAAATGCAGCATAGGAACCTAGGTTAGGAAACCAAGTATGCAGATAGTCACATGCATATCTATGTATATCTTTGAGTTTAAGGCGTTGTTCTTCATGGATAGCAAAAAGATAAATGGTCATAATTTCTTGGTCTGTAAATTTGGGATTCTTGTTGTTGCTAAACCTTTGGCAATGATATTTTAAATTTTCTTCGTATTGATCACATATGAATGAGTAAATTCTTATTAGCTTTATGCTCTTAGCCTCGGAAATCATATCTTTTGGATTTAGTGGATAATTTCCTACAAGATACTGGTTTCCAGGCTTTTAAACAAGCTATTTAATAATTTTTTTGCTGATTTTTAATGGTTTATGTATTGCTCTTTTTTTGCATTCAACCCTTGATTCGCATTAGTATTAATAGCAAATAAAAAAAGGGACGCAATTGTCCCTTTTTATTATAATTTTAAAGATTTTGACTAGTCGTCAATATTACCCAGTTCATTTTCCAGGAAAGTATTATCCCCAAGATCTTCATAAGTAGAATTACCTCTTATTCTTATACCCCATCTTTGACTATGAGTTATAGACGAGTGTTCCATGCTGAAAAATGCATTACTCGCAAGTGCAATATTCGCGCCACAACAGTTAAATGTTGACCCTCCACCATATGAAACGTCCACGAATTTAAACTGATTATCTGACGAGTTAGAACCATTGAAATAGATGTAATCCCAATAACCTTTAGCAGGCTGCTCCCCCGTAATGGTAATTCTATCCTCAGGGGTGCCTATAGCCATTAAACTACCTGTTGATCTGATTTCAATCCTGGCAGATGGTCCCATTTGAATAAGTGTTCCTGGTAGAATTTCTAAACCTGCTTCAATTCTTGAATTATCAGTAAAAAGATATGGGCCTGAAGCTGGCCTTACTGTTATATTGGTGTTTACAGTATTTCCGGCTACTCGTATTTGGTTAAACCCATTATTTCGCGTAAAGTCGGTATTTTCATCGATAAACCCCAAATGACTTGTCCGAATAGAAATAGGATAAAATTCGCAGTCTGAGATAATATTTTCCCTGAACTCAGACATTCTTGAATCATTATCCCCTATAAGAAAACCGTTCCTTCGAGAATTTGCAATCTCAGTATTCACCATAGCTAACTGACCATTATTTCTTAGTACCACCGATGCAGGATAACTATTGAAACTACTTCCTCCACCATGTCTGATAATAACATTTTCTAGTCTGTTATTTGGATTATTACTTTCAAAAGTGATATAATCCCAAAATCCATCGGTTGCTTGCTCACCTTCAAAAATTATTGGGCGGTCTATCTCACCGACAACATTAAAGGACCCTGTGGACCTTACCTGAATTGTAGCTCCTGACGTCATCATAAATCTCACCCCTGGTTCTACGGTAACAGGAGCTTCTATTCTCCAGTTACCATTGACAATGTAATCAACTCTGTCTGGATTGTTGAATAAGTTTTCTAATACGATAGGTGCATTTTGGGTTCCACTCAATACAATAGGCTCGAGATTTGGGTCATCACCTCCATTGCCATTGTCATCGTCTTTGTCGCATGCAGCAAAAAATAGAGGAAGAAATAAAAGTAAAAGTAGTTTGTTGAATTTCATTGTTAAGACTTTTTAGTGAAAAATGATTTTCGCAAAGATAATCATTTAAGAACGAAAATCCAACCTAAATCCTCAAAAGTAACGCTCTAGTGTATCAAATTGATTTCACCACTGTGAAGGCTAGTTTCCCCATCTACCCATTCTATTTTTATGAGATAAATAAAAACTGCCGGATTCACCAACTCTCCAGAAAAAGTACCATCCCAACCATTTTCTTCTTTATCAGGGGGTATATTTTCAACAGAGAATACCTTTTCGCCCCAGCGATCAAATACCTGAAATAAGTTAATCTCGGCAATCCTACCTTCTCTACTCAAGGGGAAAAAGTAGTCATTTAAACCGTCTCGATTTCCGGGACTAAAAGCATTGGGGATGTAAACATCTCGCCTGATATTCAATTCCACTCTTGTAGTCAGCAGTAGCTCACAACCTATTCGATCTTTAATCCACAATTGATAATCTAAACTGTATTCAGGTCTCGACATCGGGTATAAACACCAACTGCAATCCAGAAATAATTCAGGCTCCCAGACTATAGACACCAACTCACTTTCATCTTTATTGATCTCAGTTCTTAATTCCACGGCATCACCCTCGTCAACTTGATACAATGGAGGTATATCGCCTTTGAGTTGAACCGGTTCTTCTAAAATTAATTTTTCTGTCCATTGACAACCAAGGCTATCTATCCATTGCAACTCGTATTCTCCGGACGGCAATGAATCTATTTTCTCATTAACCTCCACTTGCTCGTTGTTGACAAACAAATTAATAGGATGAGTGCCGCCTTCAATATTTTCGATAAAAATTGCTCCATTTTCACCTTCGCAATCTACCTCAAATTTGGATAATTCTATGGATGTTATCGGCGTACCCAAATAGTCCAATTCCAGATTTATTCTACTGATGCAACCATTTTCTGAGTTTTTTACTAAAACTTCAAACACTCCAGGATTTTCAGCTAAAAATGAAGCGTCAGACGAAATCGATTCCCCGTTTTTAAACCACTCAATCTCTACTTCAATGTTGTCAAAGTCTCCCTCGATCTGTAAAGTAGTTTCAGTGTTTCTACAGCTCAGATGTTCAAAAGGAACTAAATCTATCTGAGGAAATTCGCGATTTTGGGTGATTTCAAATTCCAGGGTATCTGTACACCATGAAAGAGTATCAGTAGCGATGATTTGAAAAACATCCGGTTCAGTGATTAAAAATTCACCCATTCCAGAAAAGAAGGTGGTCTGTACACCCTCTGAATCAATGAAGTCAACTATCAAATCATCAATATTTCCTTCAACCTCAAATAAGGCATTTACATTTTCGATATCACAGGTGAGTACTTCAGCTGAAAGGTCTAAATCAATGATTGGCTGGTTTAAAAAAGCCGAAATTTCTATCTCTTGGGTAAAAGTACATTTACTTATGGGATGTGTGACCTCTAACTGAATCCACCCGCCAACACCTGAGTAAATAGAATAAGGCAAATGTTCTTGATTAACAGTAGAGCCATCCGGAAAACTCCATTGCAAAGAGAGCGAATCGATCAAAATATCGGGCTCAAAAGTAAGCTCAACCTCAGGGTTCAGGCAATTTATATGTTCGGGATCAATACTCAAATTACCAGCAGGAATACTGAAATCTTCTTCTACCAATATAGAATCACTTGCTGCACAAGCATTAATTAAATTTTCCGCATAAACATAATACCATCCTGATGAAGATACTTCTAAATCAGAGCTATTACCGGACTGTAATTCCGTCATATCAGAATCAAACCAGCTAAAATTAATGTTTTCGGCCTGACTTAATTCATTTACACTAATTCGATCAGTTTGATTTTCGCAATTCAATAAATCAGGTGCTATAAGTTCTATTTCAGGTGATAAGGTGTCAATACCTACATAAAGATAAGCGGTGCTTTCGCAGTAATTACTTTCATTTAGTACTGTAAAGCGGTAATTGCCGGGATTGGTGAACCACTGTGGCTTTTCCAGCGAAAATGGTTGTGCATCGCCCGCTTCAAACCATTGAAAATTTAGGTCCGACTCATCAGTTGGATAGATGATTTCAGGCTCGATCAAAATGTTACGGTATAGGCAATTCAATACAATGGAGTCAGGCATCTCAAACTCTGGCAGCTCTCTAAGATCATTAATCACGATCGAATCTGCACTTGAGCAATGACTGATTTGATGAACTACCTCAAGAATATAATGTCCGGGTTCAAACAAAAGGATTTGCTGCCCGTCGCCATCTTCCACAAATCCATCTTCAGGTCCCTGCCAATGATAATTTAAAACAGAATCAGGTATTGACACTACTGCTTCTAAAAATAAAGTATCAGTTAAACAATCCATGTCGTCGGGATCGATAAGAGAAACTTCAGGTGTTTCAAAGTTTGATAAAACCTCTATTGAGTCCTGAAAAATACATCTTTCGGTTATTTCAGAGATCTCCAAATAATACCAGCCGGGGTTCTCTGTAAGCAGGAAAGATTGACCGGTGTCGGATTTTACAAATCCATCTTCATCATACCATTGAAAAAATAAATCCCCTGAAAATTCTCCTTGGATGTCCAAGGTAATTTCAACTTCATCAACGCTACAGTTTAATTCTCCGGATGAATGCAAGGTAAAATGGGGGAAGCTGTTATCAAATGGTAGCACAAGAGAAGCAGTTGATTGACAGTTATTAGTAGTATCCGTTACCGTGAGATATACTATATCTCCATTTAACACTTCAAATTCAAAAATTGTAGAATCACTGATGATTTCTCCATTATCGACTGTCCATAAGTAAGTTATATCATTTGAAACAGATGAGCCCTCTGCACTGAGTATTGTAATAGGATTTCCACATGAAGCCGTGTCCAATACAACAATGGCTGCAATTGGTGCACCCGGTGGCGGATCAACTTCAATTTCAATAGTAGTAGTGCAGGAACTAAAAGAATTGATTAAGTCAAGTTGATAAATTCCCGGAGCATCCACCTCTATCAGCCATGGCTGACTTTGGTCAATAATATTTCCTTCATTTGTGGACCAGTTATAGTCATCTGCATTCTGACTACTGCTGCCATCAAGAATGACTGTTTCTTCACTACAACCAAGTTCACCTGTTACTTCGATTTCACCGAATGGATATATGTGAAACTCTTCTATCTGAATTTCATAAGTATGTGGACCGCAAAAAATACCATTTTTTTCGAAAAATACCTCAGCTACATAAACTCCGGCTTGATTTACTTCAATTGAGGTAGTACCGTTTCCTGAGATAATATTTCCTCCAAAACTGACCCAATCAATTATTACGTCATCCGCATCTGTTTCGATAAGAGCCTCAATAGTAACTATTTCCCGAGCACATGTTAATGGACCATTATCTTCAAGGTAAACTTCAATAAAAGGTACGGTAGCCTCCAGAATTACCAGACTATCACATCCAAATTGATCTGTAAGATATGCTTCGTATATCCCACTTTCAGAAACCGGAATACCATGAAAGAGATAGGTGTCACCCGGACAAATCACTTCCTCCAGAATGACAGGATCATAAGTGGGATGATGCATTAAATGAGTAGCAACAATACTATCGCAACCATTAAATGCAGGATAGTAATCAAAGTAAAGGCCGGGCTCAGTTTGAAAATCACCGGCTAAAAATACAGGCTCATTCTCACAGACGGTCATTTCAACTGTTGTTTGGACATTGACTAAATTTTCAATTTCCAGATTATCAAAACAAAGAACATGTTGGTTGAATGCTCCCCCGGTTGAGGCAGACACCCCCCACCATACCATAGTTTCACCACCAAACACCTCATTGATGATATCATAATTTAAGTCGTGGACCAACTCACCATCAAACCAGACTCTAAATAGTTGACTTGCAGGTTCCCAACTCACAATCACATCGTGAAATTCTCCATCGCTAATAAATCCTAGTCCAACAGGACCTGAAGGGTGGAAGTAAAGATCCCCATTGATGCTAATTGCAGTATGATCTTCAACAAGATCAATAAAAGGGGGGTCATTATAATAAGTATCAAATTCTATTGCCCATGAATTCGGAATACCCATATAACCTATACCTCCTCCTGCTATACCGCAAATCGGTATGCCGTTGATTTGATAAATGATCGCCATACCGTCCGCTCCGGCTTGTCCCTGAATATCTCCCAGATAAAGATTAAAGCTATGCTCGAAAGCTTGGCTGAAGTCCACCTGCTCAGGATACCACGCACATCCTGCTTGATTAAACTGGGCTGCTGTTAATTGGATGCAATTACTGTATCCCTCAAAGGCTATATTTGTAGCTGAACCTGTGGTAACATATGGATTTCCCGAGGGATGAGCAATCCTCAATTGAACTGTTCCGGGTATAGGTCCATCCTCATTCCAAATTCTCAGATAGTAAGTTGCTCCCGGTTCCAGATCTTCAAAAAACCAGGCAGGCATTTGTTCGGTACCACACAGATAATCATTTACGCAATGAATTTCCTCCAAACTACTACAAGTTCCTGAATACAAGGCAAATGCAGCATTCGTTATACTTCCTTCAAGTAATTGTATGGCAACATCTCCTCCAGTAGGTGCGGTGAAGGAAAACCATTCATCAGCTCCATGAAAATCTCCGCAAGTTGGATCATCAACAGCTGAACCACTCACTCCAATTGTTACTTGCTCAAACTGCAACATATCTGTATTCAATGAAGTGGAATTGCAAGCAGTGTCACCAGCAAATAAGGTGCTCACATAAGCAAAAAAGGAGAAAACAATTAATGACGACTTAAGCATAATTGAATTTGTGATTAACAAAATTAAAGTGTTTAGACGCTTTTTCCAAAACATTAGTAAATTTGTAACTTATTGAAAACCATTTGGACAGGAAAAGAATTTTAAATTTGAATAAAATTCGATAAGTCTAATACATTTGCAACAAATGCTAATTATGTCAGCCAAAAAGCTCTCTTTTACTCTAGTATTACTGTGTTTATTTATTTTCGATCTTCATTCTCAGGATTTTTTAAAACAAATCAACTTTTCTCCTGATCAAACAGAATACGATAGAAATGCTGTTTATTCACCTTTTGAGTCAAGGGAGGATGGATCAACCCTTATCAATGATTTTGAAGAAGTACTTACCAGTGGCACTATCTTATCTATAAAAGAAGATGTCCATTTCAAAATTTTAAATGATAATCAAAAGATAATTCAAGTCAGGTTACCACTTTCTTCAGATAAGTTAATTACCCTGCAATTAAAAGAAATTAACATTTTTTCAGGCGAAACACGGATTTTAAGTAGCTCAGTTCCGGACAGACCCTTAAGGGATTTGACTGCCAGATATTTTTGGGGTGTTGTTAAAGACCGACCAGAGTCAATGGTTAGTTTCAGTGTTTTGAATAATGAAATCATGGCATTTATTTCTTTAGATGGAAAAAATTATACCTTGGGTGCTATAGATAATAATCCAAATAGCAAACACATCATTTACGAACATCAAGACTTAAAAGTGTTGAATGATTTTCAATGCCATTTTAATGCTGAATTTCATGCTATTGGGTCGGATGCCCCAACTGGAACAAGAAGTGCCGGTATTGATAATTGTGTGAATGTATATGTGGAGGTTGAAGAAGATATTTACGATGATAAGGGATCTGTTACTGCAGCAGCAGAATATGTGTTGGGTGCATTTAGTCAGGTTTTTCTTTTATTTGCAAATGAGGATATTCAGTCAAGGGTTAGTGAAATTCTTGTTTGGGACAGTCCGAGTCCTTATTCCGGTCCGTCCTCGGGTGACTATTTGACTCAATTCAGGAATGAGCTGGATGGTGATTTTAACGGGGATATTGCACATTTGGTGGCATACGATGCGAGTGGAGGTGTGGCATATCTGATCCAAAATATCTGCGGCAATAAATTTTGGAATGTTGCATTTAGCAGCATTAATTCCAGCTATCAGGATATTCCTGTATATAGTTGGACGGTGATGGTTATTGCTCATGAAATGGGACATAATCTGGGTTCAAGGCACACCCATAGTTGCTGGTGGAACCTACCGGACTCTATAGGTATAGATGGATGTGGGCATCAGGCAGGTTATTCAGAAGGGTGCGATGGTCCTATACCCTCTGATGGTGGCACAATAATGAGCTATTGTCATTTGATTGGTGGAGTAGGTATTAATCCTGCGGAGGGATTTGGACCGCAGCCGGGAGATCATATGAGGAACCATGTACACAATGCCGGATGTTTAACAGAATGTCCGGAAGATCACGATGCCGGAATAACAGGTGTAATTTATCCTGCAGCTATTTCCTGTGAAACCAATATAGAACCCGTAGTCATTTTGCGAAATTTTGGTACCAATTCCCTCACTTCAGTTGATATAAATTACTCAGTAAATGGGGGTGCAGTAAATACAATGAACTGGACAGGAGATCTTTCTACGGGTGGATCGGAGCCCGTTACTCTGCCAATGATATTTTTTCCTCAGGGCACCATTGACTTTTATGTATATACAGAAAACCCCAATGGAGAGAATGACAGCAACCCCAATAATGATGACTTTGAATATGAGTTTGTTGTCACGGAAAGTGAGGATGAAGTGTCGTTGACTATTAAATTTGACAATTGGCCGGAAGACATCAGTTGGGTGCTTTTTGATGACAACGGTCAAATGCTATTTGAGGGTGGTGATTACGATGGGCTTAGTAATCAGACAATTGAAATCCCCCTCTGTGCTGATGATGATTGCTTTGAATTTATCATTTATGATGAATTTGGCGATGGCCTTGCCGGGAATCCATGGCAACAAGGGAATGAAGGATTTTATTTGTTGACCTACCCTGCAACAGACGATACCATTGTTTTAGGAGGTGACTTTGGATTTGAAGAGAGCACTTCATTTTGTTTGTCCGATTTTGGTTTTTCAGTAGGTGGTTTTATCGGCTCAGTTTTTTCTGAGCCCTTGGCTGATGTAGAGGTTACTATTGATTCAGACGAAGGGATATTTCAGGTTTACTCCGGATTCGATGGTAATTATTCCAGTATTCTTATTCCGGGGAGTGATAGTGAATTTTCTTTCAGTAAAGAAGAATCTAATTTACACGGATTAAGTACACTTGATCTGATTAAAATTCAACAGCACCTTATTGTCCAGCAGCTTCTTGATGCTCCTTATGGAATGATAGCAGCGGATGTCAATATGGACGGAAAAATAAATACGGTCGATTTAATTCTTTTACAGCAATATATTCTTGGAATCAGGGATGAATTCCCCCACGGAAAATTCTGGCGTTTTATTCCGGCTGATCATGTATTCAGCAATCCACAGGATCCACTTGGTGAAGGGTGGCCCGAAGAAGCAGAATACAATAATATTTCTGAAAGTTTCAATAATGAGGATTGGCATACGGTTAGAATTGGTGATGTTAACGGTGATTATTTCCCCTCAGGTCAAAGATGGGTGCGCCCCGCTTTGGAGTTGCACAGTCTTATAGAGACTCCTTCAGTCGAGGGCGATTTTTCTCAGTGGTCTCTATCAGTAAACTCTGAATTGAAGCTCAATGGCTTTCAAATTGAGTTGACTATTCCTGAAAAAATGACCTCAGATGAATTCCAATTAATCTCCAACTTGCCTGATTTTAATGATGATAACTGGTATTTTGATATAGAAGCAAATGCTCTCAGAATAGTGTGGTGGAATACTGATGAAATTAGAGTCGATGAAAATACGCCTATTTTCTCCATTCTTTTTAAGTCCTCAGGTAGTATCAATCGCCAGGGATATGACATAGCAATTAAAGCTGATAACCAACGTTTTCCAACTGAATTCTATGGAGCTGATGGGTCTGTTTACCGGCCGGTACTGCGCTCAGGTGAAGTATATCAGACTGAAGACGGTCAGTATTCACTTTACCAAAACCGTCCCAATCCTTTTTCAGGAGAAACTGAAATTCCATTTCATCTTCCAAACGCTCAGGAAGTACTCCTGGAAGTGTTTGACGCCTCAGGTAGATTGTTAAAAACCTTTGAGTTTGAAGGAAAAGAGGGAATGAACTTCTATCTTTTGCAAATGAACGAAAGATGGAGCGGAACGCACTATTACAGACTGAGTACCGTTAATTGGGAGAGTACCAGAAAAATGATAATAATTCATTGATTTCTGAGCATTTTATCACATTTACCAAATTATGGGGAATAAGCAATTAATGTACGTTCTGATTGGATTGACCACTGTTCTGATTCTGGTTGGGGTAGCCAATCTGTATTTTATGAATAAACAGACAGCGGAAGAGATATCTGAAAAAATTCAAGATGAAGTGACGCTCCCTGATGGAGCAACGGAGTACTCTGACGAATCGGTTG
>SLKL01000073.1 GCA_007134625.1 Saprospiraceae bacterium | reverse complement strand
TAACGCTTTTTTCAACTACTGATTTTATTATAATGGATCCCTGACCAACGGTAACATAAGGACCCACCACAGAGTTTTTTATCACAGCATCCTTTCCAATAAAGCAAGGGTGAATGATTTTGCTGTTGATAAGGTTGACACCGGGTTCAATAACATCACTGCCGGGCTTAGTCGCCAGAATTCGCTCCGTAGTCGAGATAATGGCCTCCTTATTTCCACAGTCCAACCACTCGTCAATTTTTGCCGTGGAAAAACGAACGCCATCTTCTTTCAAAAGGTCGAGTACTGAGGTGATTTGGAATTCTCCTTTGTCGCGGATATCGTTTTTTATCAGATAATCCAGCTTTTCAGCAAATCGCTCTCCATCCCTGAAGTAGTAAATCCCCACTATAGCCTGATCGGAGACAAAAACCGGACTTTTCTCAACGAATTGGGTAATGATGCCTTTATCATCTGTTTTCACTACACCAAAACCGGATGGATCTTTTACGCGCTGCGTCCAGATAATTCCCTCCTTTTGCGGATTAAAGGAAAAATCTGAAATAAACAGGGTGTCGGCAAATGCCACTATGCACTGTCCTTTTATACTATTTTTTGCGCAAAAAATAGCATGAGCGGGGCCGAGTGGTTCATCCTGATAATAAATAGAACCTTTGGAGCCATTATTTTCGGCTATAGTAATCAATTGTGCTTTGACTTCATCATTCAGGTCGCCAACGACAAAAGATATCTCATCAAATGGTTTATCTAAACCCTCCGACAAAATTTCAATCAGCCACTGAACTATGGGTTTGCCTGCAATGGGCACCAATGGTTTCGGTGTGGTCAGTGTATGTGGCCGCAATCTTGAACCTCTGCCGGCCATAGGTATGATTAATCTCATCTACTGTTTGAATTTATACTTGAATAGAACCTAAAAAAGTGAGCTTTATTTTTTACCGGTACTCCCAAATCCTCCGGCACCCCTTTCTGTTTCGGATAATTCCTCAACTTCCTCCCACTTTAATTGCACGTAAGCGGCTATCACCATTTGGGCAATGCGCTCACCGGGCTCAATAGTCACCGCGTGATTGGATAAATTGACCAGTATTACTTTTATTTCACCCCGATAATCGCTGTCCACCGTTCCCGGACTATTTACCACGGAAATTCCCTTTTTGGCAGCTAATCCACTTCGCGGGCGCACCTGTGCTTCAAGACCTGACGGAAGGGCTATTTTTATCCCCGTCGGCACCATATAACGATCAAGTGGTTGTAGCACAATGGCTTCCTCCAAATTGGCATACAAGTCCATCCCTGCGCTGCCTTCTGTAGCGTAAAAAGGAAGAGGATGTTCGGATTCATTAATAATTTGAGCAGTCCTGATCATAATTGAGAAATTTTGGAAAAATAATTTCGCAAATGTAAGAAAAATGTAGGGGATAGATGTTGGTTTCTGGTTTCTGGCTTCTGGCTGCTAGCTTCTGGCTGCTATCAAAAAATCCTGCTTCAAACAAAATTCATGAAACCCTAAAATTCGGGATACGTACTACAAACAATCACCTTGTTACCAATAAGCCAAAAGCAAGAGGCCAGTAGCCAAGAGCCAATTTGCTGCTGGTTTCTGGCTTCTAGCCTCTGGCTACCAGCTTTTGGCTTTTGGCAGCTACCCGTACCTCGTATATTGTACCTCGAATTTAGTACCTTGTACCTTTTACACTTTTCAATTTTTAAGTCAGTTCATTTGCTTAAGAGACTAAAGACGAGTGTAAAAGTGTAATAATGAGGCTATGTACATTACAATTTTTTTTAGGGAGACTCAGATAATCTAACTTTACGGAAAATCAAACCATTTTCAATTTTCAACTTTCAATTTCCAATTCTTTTTCATCAATCCACCTTAGTAATTTTCAACATATTGGTGCGCAACTTCTTATGTAGTGGCATACTTCCTGTGTTCACTACAAAATCCCCTTCTTTGACTTTTCCATCCTCTTTCAAAATGTGAACCACGTCCTCAATGGTCTCATCAGTTGAGGTGTATTTGTCGTAATAATAACAACGCACTCCCCATACGAGATTTAGGGTAGCCAGAATATTGGGTTCTTCTGAGAATATATAAATTCTGGTGTTGGGTCTGTAAGAAGATGTCTTAAACGCAGTATAACCTGAGACGGTCAAACCGATAATTGCAGTAGCCCCGATGTCTTCCGCTGTTTTGGCAGCATTGATACAAATAACATCGGAGTAAAAAGTCGGAGACTTAGGCGATGCTTTGGGTCGTTTTTGGGGAATTTTAGTGTACTGTTTCTCTGCCTCATTCAATATACGGGTCATGGCGTTAACTACGCGCGCCGGATGGCGACCCATTGCAGTTTCTGCACTTAACATCACGGCATCAGTACCATCCAAAACTGCATTGGCCACGTCCGTCACCTCCGCTCTTGTAGGACTGGGTGCCGTAATCATACTCTCCATCATTTGCGTCGCAACAATGACAGTACGGGAATATTGAATACATTTTCTGATTATTTCTTTCTGAATGGAAGGCAACCGTTCTATGGGAACCTCCACTCCGAGGTCTCCTCTGGCAATCATTATTCCATCTGTCTCCTTAATGATTTTGGTTATATTTTTAACCGCACTTGGCTTTTCAATTTTTGCTATAATCTTAGCACTATGACCAGCTTCATCTATAATTTTTCTAAGGTCAATGATGTCCTTATGCGATCGAACAAAAGAAAGTGCAATCCAGTTAACCGGTTGTGAAAGAATATATTTCAAATCCTCAAGGTCCTTTTCAGTGAGCGAAGGGAGTGAAGTATTGGTATCAGGAAGGTTCACCCCTTTTCTTGAACTTAATCTACCCCCAAAAACCACTTTCAGCCTCACCCTGTCTTTTGAGTTGGTCTCTAAAACTTCAAGGACAATTTTCCCGTCATCCACCAAAACTTTTTCTCCGGGACTTACATCAGATGCAAATCCTTCGTAATTCATATAGACCCTCTTTTCGTCGCCCATGCATGGGGTATTGACAATCTCAATTTCATTGCCATCTTCCAAATAAGTATCCTCCTGAACATCTCCAATACGCAACTTAGGGCCTGATAAATCAGCAAGAATACCGATATGAACCTTATGTTCTTCGTTAATTCGCTTTATATGCTTAATCACCTTACCGTGCTGTTCATGAACCCCATGAGAGAAATTAAGTCGAAATACATCAACTCCTGCCTGAACCAACTCCAGCAAAGTTTCGTAAGAATTAGATGCAGGCCCCACTGTCGCAATTATCTTGGTATTCTGTTCCTGATCAATATAAATTTTTGATTGCATGAATCTATTTTATTTTGTGAGTAAGTCAACTCATTAGTGTACAAAAAACACAAAGATAAGGTATGTGTTCTTCATCACACTTAATTTGATAAAATCAAGGGCAAATCTAATCTAAAATTAACAGCCTCCCAAAAAACGCTACATAATCATTTAAAATACATCATATTTAAGTTGTTGACATTCAATCAATAATTTACGTGATCAATTTTTTTTCAAAAAATCATTGGCTAACATTAGTAATGGGTGTATTTTTGCGTCTTAAATCAAAATTCTATACCATGTCAAATATTGCAGAAAAGGTAAAAGAAATTATCGTTGAAAAGCTTGGAGTTGAAGAAGCAGAAGTAACTCCGGAAGCAAGTTTCACCAACGACCTGGGAGCTGACTCTCTGGATACAGTGGAATTAATTATGGAGTTTGAAAAAGTTTTCGATATTTCCATACCGGACGATCAGGCTGAAAACATTCAGACCGTTGGTCAAGCTATTTCTTATTTGGAAAGCGAGTCCAAGTCTTAAATCTTATACCAAATTATTAAGTGGCCAGTCATGACAAATGATTGGTCACTTTTTTTCTCCCCCCACAAGTCTCTGCTATTTTGTAAGAGCACAATAATTTGGCAACAGCAAAGGATTACTCATCTGTTTTCTTTGCTAATTTGAAAGTTTCATTATCTTAGTCCCTGATTTACAATTTTAATCAATATGCGAAGAGTTGTTATTACAGGTGTTGGAGTATTGAGCCCAATTGGTAATAATCTTACTGATTTTGTTAGTGGTCTTAAAAATGGCACAAGTGGAGCCGGTCCTATTACTTATTTTGATGCACAGGAGTTTAAGACGAGATTCGCCTGTGAGTTAAAAGATTTCAATGTGAATGACCATATGGATCGAAAAGAGGCGAGAAAACAAGACCCTTTCTCCCAATACGCCATGATTGTTGCAGAACAGGCTATTTCTGATTCAGGTATTGATTTAGAAAAGCTTGACCCGTTTATGTCGGGTGTAATCTGGGGTTCCGGAATAGGGGGTCTTAAGTCACTGGAAAAAGAAATCGAGGATTTTGCAAGAGGTAGCGGTACGCCTAGATACAATCCATTTATGATTCCCAAAATGATCTCGGACATTGCTCCGGGTCACATCTCTATTAAATACAATTTTCGGGGTATCAATTATGGGACAGTATCTGCCTGTGCATCAGCTAATCATGCCATGAGCAATGCTTTTGATTACATCAGACTGGGTAAGGCGGACGTTATCATTTGCGGTGGATCGGAAGCTGCCATTACGCGAACAGGACTTGGTGGTTTCAGTAATATGAAGGCGCTTTCCGAGCGCAATGACGATCCGGCAACTGCATCAAGGCCTTTTGACAAAGACAGAGATGGATTTGTATTGGGTGAAGGTGCAGCGGGATTCATCTTCGAGGATTATGAGCATGCCAAAAAGCGCGGTGCAAAAATATACGGTGAAGTGGTCGGTTCGGGTATGACGGCTGATGCTTACCACATAACAGCTCCACATCCCGATGGACATGGTGCTGCTCACGTGATGCAAACCGCCCTGAAAGAAGCGAAAATCAATCCGGAAGAGGTAGATTATATTAATGTACACGGAACTTCAACTCCACTAGGAGATGTAGCTGAGATAAAAGCTATTGAAAAAGTTTTTGGCACTGATGCCAAGGGTATAAATATCAGTTCAACTAAGTCCATGACCGGTCATTTGTTGGGAGCTGCCGGCGCTGTAGAAGCCCTGGCGTGTATTATGGCGATGGAGCACAATTTCGTGCCTCCAACCATCAATAATTTTAATCTCGATCCGGAAATCAACCCCCGATTAAATCTGACCCTCAATGAGGCTCAGGAAAGAAAAGTCAATGTTATATTGAGTAATACTTTTGGATTCGGAGGCCATAATTCAAGTATAGTTATCAAAAAAATGTAAAGTATCGTTTTGTTGCGTAGGTTGTACAATTTAAGCTTGTCATCAGACAAGGATTTTGCCAAAAAAATAAGGCAAATTACAGGGAAAGTCCCTAAGGATGTTGAGTTGTACAAAATAGCATTTTACCATCGCTCGAGCAGTAATGGTAGGGCAGCCGGCAAAATGAGTAACGAAAGACTTGAATTTCTGGGCGATGCCATCCTGAGTTGCGCCGTAGGTGAATATTTATTCAAAAAATATCCCATGGGCGATGAGGGCTTTTTGACCAAAATGAGGTCCAAGATAGTTAAAAGGCAAACCCTCAATTCAATAGGCGAGCAAATGGGTCTCGATCTCTTTTTACTACAATTCAATCAGACAGACCTGAGCGATTCCATGTTGGGCAATGCTCTTGAAGCCCTCCTCGGAGCATTTTACCTTGAAAATGGCTATGAAAAAACAAAGGCCTTCATCATCAAAAAAATTATACGAAAGCAGCTCAATATCAAAAAGCTTGAAAACCAGGATGACAATTTCAAAAGTCAACTTTTGGAGTGGTCACAACGGGAGGGAGCTAAAATCCGCTATCAGGTGCTGGATAAATTCAAGAAGAACAAACGCGATCACTTTAAGGTGAGTGTTTTGGTTAACAACGATGAAATAGCCATAGCTGAAGATTACAGTAAAAAAAGTGCTGAACAACGGGCCTCCAAAAAAGCACTTGAAATACTTACCAATGAAAAGGTAGAAGCAGAATGAAGTCATGCTTCCCACCCACTTCAATTTTTTCTGAAAAATGGCTGAGTGAGTACCTGAATTCCCCCAATCGCAAAGATCGTATCGAACTGATGACAGCCGGAAGTGAGGAGTTGTACAATTGGCTAAAGGATCTTTTTGGCCAAGGTATAACCCAACTTCAAAACAGCTCGAGATTTGAAATAGAAAGTATAGCCAAAAGAATGGTGGATTGCAAAAATGGATCTCTGGCTAGGCGATTGCGAGTTATCGCTGCAGAGGTTGAAAAACCGGACTGGAATGAAGTACAGACTATAGAGGATTTACTTGGACTTTATTTCATCTGCCGCGCATTTCAGAAAATAGAACAACTCCCTCTTTTGCTAAAAGCTGAATTGCTGCAAACTGCGGGTATGAACTGGAGAAGAAAAGAGCTAGAAGGAGTAAAAAAAGTCAGCGACCAATGGCTTTGCCTGCACATGGAGGAGGATTGGGTAGAAAACCTGCGGACCAACACCGTCTATATGGTAGGCATCGAAAAAAAAGTCCTCGCAAAAATCAATCTCTATGCCTTTAGATTTGAACCCTTCTCTCATTCCATCAAAACAGGTCAGATTTGGAGGGGTGATTTGATGTATTTCCCTTCCCCGGTTCCATGGAATGCATTTCTCGGGGACGATTTTCAGGCAGCACCGACTCAAAAACTACCTGCTCTGGATTTTTATTCCGATATTTACTACTCCATTCAACATTATCGGGGGTTGAATCCCCTCAGATGGGAATGGCCCGTACTCTTACCAAGCAAAGCATTGAGCAACATAAAAACCAACGGTTTGCGAATAAGGGACAAAAACGGAAATAACCTTGCAGAAATGACCGAATTCGCCGCTCTTGATAATGCCCTGATCGCTTTTGGCAATCAGGATTTTTCAAGATTTACTTTAAGGAGTTGGATACAGCGAGGGAGGGTGTGGGATGTTGAAAATTAATTTTTTTTAAAAAAAACATTAAATATTTTGTCTCGTTCAAGTTAATTTAAGAAATTAGCATTTTATTTAACTAAATTTTAATCAAGTTATGAGAACAATTTCCAATTTCCAATTTCCAATTTCCAATTTCCAATTTCCGGCTTTCGGACTTTATTAATTTTTCTCTCACTTATCACTCTAGTTTTCGTGTCGTGTGAGAAAGAAATCGCGCCAATTGACAAGGAAAACAAAAATGATGCACTATCAGAAACACGGGCACTGCTTGAGATTCAACCTCCACAAATTCAAGATGGTCTCGCTGTTTTTCAAGATTCCTTACATTTCTTTTCTTTTTATGAGGTCCTAGATGAGCTTTATGATGAAAATCAAGAAGCATTCCTTGCCTATATGTTAGAGAATTTAGCTTTCGAAAATGTATATCATTTACTTGAGGCAGATACTGTTTTAACTTCGCTTGAAGATAAGTATAGCCCAATAGTTCGTGATGAAGTAATGGAGCATGTTGTAAATTCTGATTATGAGTTTCAGGTTGGTGACGCTTTAGTTACCTATATTAGTTACGAACAAATTCTGGTGAGTGATATAAATGATGTATCTACTAGAACTGAGATTCAAAACTTAACAAAGGATGGCACCTTCATTCCTTTGGAAGCAATTCCTGATTCGGCCTTTTGGGGGCCTACGCATGAAATTTCAAGTTTCTTTAAAAAATGGTGTGGATGTGATATTAATATAGATCAGATAGACTGTTCGACAGCAAGAATTTGGGGAAATTGTGGAAATCTTTTTGGTGGTAATGGTAGAGGAAGAATTCAATTTAGAGATTCCCCACTTGGCTATGGATATAGCCCATGGCCTCCACATGATGATATTCATCCTTTCCATAATTTTACATCGGAACGGGTAAGGGGAAATTTTTCATATATAATAAACTTTAGCGAAGATAGAACGATTCAAGCGCATGTGAGATCAAGTTGCTCTAATAACTGGTACGCGGTTGAAAAGGATGTTAGTAAGAGTAATATATGCGACAATAGATTACTAGGTAGCGGGCATATGTGGATTCAATATACTTCTTTGGGTAGAGCATTTTCTATGAGGATTGATCATACTTTCAACTGGCGAGGACATAGAATTAGACAGAGAAACGATCATTATTTACAGATTAGTGGAAATGATTGGAGGAGATCCCGAATAGATTTTATGTATAGTGAACTAGAGGTAGATGTTAAAAATCGGTTCTGTGCTCATCATAAATGGTATACAGCTGACCATTCTTGTACCAATTGCAGGTCTTTAGATCGAAGAATACGATTTACAGAAAGTAGTCGGGATACAAGGTTCTGTGATGGAGATATAAGAGGACGTGTAGGAGGGAATGATGGAAATACTGTACTATGGGGCGTAACTGAATTATTAGAAGGTTATGAATGTTGTGATTAATTTTTGATTCATAAATATGATTTACTCAATGATTAGAGTGCTCCTTTTATTATTTTTTTTTAACTCTTTTCAGACACTTGCCCATTCTCAGGAGTACAAATTCTCTAGTACTCAAGGAGAATACATAGAATTAGAGGATTACAATTCTCTAATTTTGCAAATAGGTGGGGCTTGGACTACATGGCATTTAAGAATTGATTTGGACTTTGATTTTCCTTATTTTGATAGTACTTTTAATTACATTGATGCTACGGATGGAGGTTATTTTGGATTTGATGGTAGCCATACTGTTAATATACGGCTTTTTACGGTTGCCCAAGAATTAGATGAGGTAACAAATGTCTTTAATCCAAGTTCTGATATCAGATATGGTTTTAGAGAGGAAAATGGGCTGCAATGTCTAATTGTCCAATACACTAAGGTTCGATTCAGAAATGATCCCTCAATCTGGGTACATGACAGTTATTTAAACTATCAGCATTGCTTTTGTGAAGATGGCTCTATTGAACTGAGAATAGGTGATACGAATGTAGAAAACTCTCCCGGTTTTTCGCCGGGAGAGGGTTTCTATTTAATCTTTAACAATGGAAACGTTTTAATTCCTACTAGTGCAGACATAGGATTAGCTAATTTAGGCGACGATGACAAAGGATATTTCTTTCATGGTACTCACGATAGTTTTGAAATAGTAAATACCTATTTTGATGCGCAAGGCTTACAAAGTATCCCTCCTAAAGGATGGACTTTTCGCTTTGAACCCAAACCAACCAATGTTCAGCTAATTGATGATCACAAATCTAATATTTTTATTTTTCCTAATCCTGTTGGTGACTATTTAAACTTTGCTGTTGAAGGGGAAAGACCTGAGTTTATTCGAATAACAAATTCCTTTGGAAGAATAGAAATGAGTTTTGCTCCTGATAATCAATATCTAGATGTGGCTAATTTAGCCTCTGGAATATACCATATTGAATTTATAATTGGTGAAGAAATACACACCCGATCTTTCCTTAAAAAGTAATATTATGTATAGAAAATTATTAAGCATCTCTCAGGTATTTTGTTTTTCCCTCTTCCTATCCACTCAAGTATTTTGTCAGATTGAGATTGACTTTAGTTTTATCCAATATCAAGAGGAGTATCAACCACTTACAAGCGGAGACACCATATGGGGAATGAATAATGAAAAATTTGGAGTGGATGTTACAGCTATTGATAATTTTGAGAGAATAATTCCACTGCCGGAACCTTTAATTATTAATCAATTAGAAGAATGGGTTTTCGATTACTTAATCTTCGCAGTGTCTGGTGGTACTGGAATAGCTAGTTTTAATGAAGATTTAAATCAGGAAAATATATTGGTATTATCACCTGCAACTACTTCTAATTATATGTCACCACTCAATGATCCAGAAAATACAGATCAAGGATATATAATTTATTCTTTGGATGAAGATTATCTTAGAATAGATTTCCAAAACTTAGCACACTCAGAGGAGCTACATTTAGGAGACGGGCGACTTATTTCAAGGTTTAATTTTCAAGTTGAATATCGAATAGCTGATTCACGGACAAGATATATTTACGGACCATCGATCATTAGCACTGAGTTAAGACAACATTTGGGAAGTATATATATATTTTCATTTTTTGCTGTGGAACTTTCGCAATACGATGAGTTTGGTGAATGGGATAATTACTACGATGGTGAAATGCTTCTGCTTATAGGTCTTCCAGATGAGCCTATGCAAACAAGAATTTCAGACGTTAACTTTTGGGATCCCCAAATTTCATTAATTGATTTTCCATCAGAAAGTACTGTATATGAATTTAATATTTTGCCACCAAGTTCAAATAATGAGCTTGTCTTATTGGAGGATAAAATAAAGTTTTATCCAAATCCTACAACTGACTTCCTAATGGTTGATCCTATTAAAGAAGACTTATTTGATAGAGATGACGTTTATTTTAAGATTTTTTCAATTGATGGCAAACTATTGCTAAATCATCACCTCAACCAAACTTCACAAATTGACCTCCGATCACTAAATTCCGGTTCTTACTTGCTAAAAATAACATCAGATAAGTTTAATGCCTATGGAAGGATTATAAAGAAATAGGAATCTAGGGTCGTATAATGCTTGGGTTGGTCTTTGATTAGGGTAAATTTGTGATAAAAGTTAGCCTTATCAGTAATTTATTATTAGCGGATAAATTTCAATAAATCTTTCAACTTCTTAAAAAGAGGGTTAACACTCCTTTTTCTAATTCCACCACCAATTTTATTCCCAATAAATCCACCCACCAAAACACTAAGAACTATCTTTGTCGGGTTAAAAAATGAAAACATGAAAAAATCCATCCTTTTCTTCACATTGACTTTTGCATTACTTTTCAGTTCATGTGATGTATTGCAAGAGGTATTAGAACAGACTACCACTGACCGTCCGCTTACCACCGAGGAAGTTGCACTCGGCCTGAAAGAAGCACTCAATCAGGGTGTGGTGGAAGGTGTGAATTTTTTACATGCACGGGATGGATTTTTGAAAACACAGTATCAGATACCATTGCCGGAGGAAGTACAGGTGATTACCTCAAGAGTTAAAAGACTTCCGATGTTCAGTGATGTTGAGGATGTTTTGGTAGAAAAAATTAATCGTGCAGCGGAAGATGCAGTTGGTAGAGCAACTCCGATTTTTGGCGATGCCATCCGTGCTATGACCATCAACGATGCCTGGGACATCCTCAGGGGTGAGCGAAATGCTGCCACTCAATATCTCTACACCAACACTCACAACAGGCTTTACGATGAATTCAATCCCGTAATCAATGATGCCCTCAATAAATTTGACGTCCTCGACTACTATGAATCCATAATTAATGCCTACAACAGTATTCCTCTTGTAGAACAGCGCAATCCGAGAATTGATGACTTTATCACTTCATGGGCTT
>SLKL01000204.1 GCA_007134625.1 Saprospiraceae bacterium | reverse complement strand
GAGAACAATTGTTATCCGATGAGCCTGTTGCTGCTTCCGGAAGACAACTGCAACAAGGCGTTGACCTTTCCGGGAGAATGCAGGGAGTGCAGGCAAGACCCGGGGCTAGTCCGCGAGCCGGTCAATTAGAGTCCAATTTTTTCGCCTATGATGACAGACAGGTAAGAAGGGGATCAAGGGAGTTCGAACGGCGCTTTGGAAACAGAGAGTTAGTAGATGATTGGAGAAGGTCTAACAGCCCCATTTATTTGTCTCAGACCGGTGCAGCTTTAGCAGAGGATGAAGTCGTGCCCGAACGCATTGTACCGGAATCTAAAATTGAAGAATACCTCGCTAAATTACCAACTACAGAGGTGGAAAAGCTTCGCATCAGACAAAACGTAATAGATGCTTTGTTTTATCTAGGAGTGGTGTTCAGAGACAAGATGGAAAATTACAGGGTCTCCGCTGATTACCTGGAGCGCCTTACCAATGAATTTGAAAATACCTCCAATGAACTGGAGGGTCTGTATTATCTTTATTTGGACTACAGGGACCTTGGGTTGCTCGAGGAGAAAGAAAGGGTCAAAGAACGAATTATCCGGGTATATCCTACTTCCAAGTACGCCATGGTATTGAAAGACCCAAATAGCGTTCGAGAGTTAATGGAAAAGGAAAACCGACTACCCAATTACTACCGGGGGATATATGAACAATTTGAAAGTGGCAATTTTACAGAAGTACAAAGACGTGTGGCGCGTTCTGTAGAGCTTTTTGGTAGCGACCATGAATTCAGCTCGAAAATAGCCTTGTTGAGTGCCATGACGGAAGGAAACCTTTCAGGTAGGGAAGCTTATGTATCAGCTTTACAGGAAATGATTGCCCAGCATCCAAATACTCCGGAAGAAGTGCGCGCAAGGGAAATTCTCAGGTTTTTACAGGGAGATGGAGCTGCATTTGAAAGGTACGATGGAGAAATAGACATAGATAAGTTTGTTCATGAGCCCGATAAAATGCACTACATTATTGTTGTGCTTCACAATTCCAGGGAAGTAGGGCTAAGCGAAGCGCAAATTGCAATCTCTAATTTCAATCAGAAGTATTACCAACTATCCAACCTTCGTATTTCAAATCATTTTCTGGATACGCAATCGGGAGTTCCATTGATTCTTATCAGAAGTTTCAATAATAAATCCCAGAGTATGCGCTACATGAATGATGCATTGACACTTGTGGAGGAATTCATGCCGGAGGGAGCTGATTTTGAAATTTACCCCATCACTCAGCGGAATTATCGCGAGGTTTTAAGAGATAGAAGCCCTGCTAATTATCAGGTATTCTTTGAGATGAACTACAAATAATGTGGCTTGTAGCAAAGGGTTTTAATCAATCAGCTTTTTGGTGTGTTTATTAGGGTAATATGGATTATCTGAAAATTTCCGGCCCCAAAACTACCATAAATGGCATTGTACAATTACCCATTTCTAAGAGTATTGCCAACCGAAAACTGATCATTGAATCATTGACAGGGAAGCCCGAAAAATTCATTGTTCAGCACCTGCCTGCAGATGTAGAAATCCTTCAAAATCTGTTGAACTCCCGAAAAAGTGAACTCAACACACATCATGCAGGTACAGCCTACCGATTTTTATTGGCTTATCTGAGCATACAAGAAGGTGTTTTTGTATTGGATGGCAGTCCCCGGATGCGTAAACGCCCCATCGGAATTCTTGTTGAAAGTCTCAATAAACTCGGCGCAGATATTCAATACCTCGGAGAAAATGGCTATCCACCCCTGAAGATAAACGGTAAAAAACTCCATTCAAAAGGTAAACCCATCACCCTGAGGGCTGATGTCAGCAGTCAATACATATCCGCATTAATGATGATTGCGCCATACATCAAAGGTGGATTGGAATTGCACCTTAAGGGTAAAGTACTTTCAGTACCGTACATACAAATGACCGCTAAACTTATGCAGGAAGCAGGTGCAGATGTGTTTTTTGATGGAAAAAAAATATCCATCCAACAGAAAGCTTATTCCCGTAAAATCGCCTCTCTAGAAAGAGATTGGAGTGCTGCTCCTTACTTTCTTTCAATTCTTTTTTTACAAAAAGGCAAAGAGTTGTTTTTTCCGGGGCTATACCTTGAAAGCAGTCAGGGAGATGCTATAGCTGCAGATTGGTTCAAAGATCTGGGATTAGATAGCTATCAGAAAAAAAGTGGAACGCGTTTCAAATACAATCAAAATAAAATAACGGCAGTCTTAGAAAAGAACTTTTCAGACCAACCTGATCTCGTTCCCACCTTTGCCATGCTTTGTCTGGCAAGTGGTATAAAAGCAAGATTCAGTGGTTGTGACAACCTGAACTTAAAGGAAAGCAACAGGCTTGATGTCCTTAGGGAAACTGCGAAAAAGCTGGGGGCTGTTGTTCACAAACCAAATTCAGCAACCGAACTCTTTTTTGATCCTCCTGAAAAAATCGTCATCCCTGAAGATTTCATTTTCCACACCTTAGATGACCATCGTTTAGCGATGAGCTATGCCTTACTGGCTTGCACAGGTCGCAGCATCAAAATATCGGATCCCACCGTTGTAGAAAAATCCTTCCCTGCATTTTGGGAGGAGTTAATGAAAATTGGGTCCACTGGAAATACACAGTGATATGTGAATCCCGATAAATCTTGTCTCTCTAATTTTTGTCGAGACTATTTAAGACCTGAAAAGTAATTGAAGAATCCAATCTAGTGCATAGTCCAGATAAAAAAACGAAAATGAAAGTTGTGTATAATAAACATTGAGTATACTCAGAAAAAGTATAATGAACCACATAGGATCATAGGACACATAGAACACATAAAGTTTTAACTGCTGATTTGAAACTATGTGAAAACTATGTTTCTATTGTCATGCCTACGGCTTG
>SLKL01000095.1 GCA_007134625.1 Saprospiraceae bacterium | reverse complement strand
TACCCGGAATGGTAATCAGAGATGTTATGGAATTTGAAAATGGCCAACTCCTTATTGCATCTCAAAATGACGGCATGATCTGGCTTTCTAAGGATGAATCCAGAGTAATTTTGGGAAAATACAATACTTCAAATGCGCTGGGAAACGATTTCTCCCATAACATATTAAAAGACGAGTTAAACCGAATATGGCTTTCAACAAATCACGGCTTATACATAATTGATCTGGAAAGAAATATTTGGAGGATGCTGGGCCAATTTAATGGATTTTCGGATAACGAATTCAATTACCTTTCGGCAACTGAGTCTGAAGGTGGATTATTTGCTTTTGGGGGAATAAACGGGGTTGCAATTTTTGACCCGCTTGATTTCCAAATCGAATGTACAAAAAGCTATTTTTATCTGACATCTATCCACGATGCAGATGGAGCCGTCAATAGAGACAATAAACAAAGTGAAGTTAAAAAGGAGTTTTCAGTCAATATAAATAACAATGTTGAAAATCTCGAATTCGATTTTTCAGGAACTGCGATAGATAGGTTTTACTGTTTTTATATAAGGAAAGCAGGAAGTCGGGATTGGACCAAAATAAATAACGACAGGACTATTTCTACTCACTATCTAAGTCAGGGTAACCATCAGTATGAGATTGCAGGATCATTAGAAAACGGCAAGCTTGTTATCAACCAACAAGATATAAATATCAATTTGCAAGAAGGTGGATGGTCGCCGCTTTGGTTTGTCCCTTTAGTGTTTATTTTACCCTTTTTGTTTCTTAGATTAAAAAATACAGGTAAAAAGAAACAGCAAGCGACAATTGAAAATGAGTCTGAAACCGAAGTTGATATAGAGGAAAAAGAAATAGTTGAAGAAGAAACAGTTGAAGAAGAAATCCAAACCTTTCAACCTCTTCAAAGTCCCAATACTTTTATTTTTAAGGAGCATCAGGAACTAAAAGAAGTACAGAATCTTAATGAATTTTTATCAAAATTCAGAGAAAAGGAAATACTGCCAATTGGTATTGAGGAGGAAAACATCGATTTTATTGATTCTTTAAAAAAGAATGTGCTGGAATCTATGAACGATGAAAACTTCTCAGCAGAACTTTTGGCGCAATTACAAACAGTGAGTTACAGGCAGTTACACAGACTGCTTAAAGAAAAAGCAGGTCTTTCTCCAAATAAGTTTATTTCATTGATTAGGATAATTGAAGGAAGAAGAATTTTAACTGAGGAATGGAATAAAAATATAAAGGAAGTAAACTATCACCTCGGTTATAACAAACCCTCCCATTTCTCATCTATTTTTAAGGATGTATATGGAATTAACCCAAAGAAATATCAGATGAAGGTAGCTGAATTTATGGAGAAAATTGAGGAAGTTATTGGGAAGAAGGATCTAGATAAATCGAAAAAGAGTGATTAAAAAAGGCAGTGATAAAAATTATTGGGGTTCGGCTTCACTACTAACCGTCAGGGACCTTGAAACCCTATCTCGTATTTTGCACGAGACTCAGACCACTAGGCTCTTGTATTTATTATGACAGATCAAATCATATCATACTTAATACCCAACATTAAGCTTTAAGGTTTTCAAACATCTTGAAGGTTTCAACACACTAAACTCAATGAATCTCATTGATAATCAAAGTCACTTTTGCTCGCCCGGCAATAACCACAAGGTTTTAAAACCTTATAGTTAGTCCACACGCAAAACTCAATATAATTTATTGATCTTCAAGGTCTTTCTCCTCATGCTGCAAACCTTCAGGGTTTTGAAAACCCTAAAGGTTACCTCTCACCCGCTTGGCATTCGGCGCAGGATAAAAAAACTCAAAACTCACCCACCACAACAAAACATATCTCGTCTTATGGCCGAGACAAAATTAGGTCTTCAAGCACCTTGTAGTTATCATTACCCACTGGGCTGCTTCCTAAGTTTTTAATAAAATAGAGTTTCTATACACCTTGAAGTTATATCTAAAACGTCGGAATATTGAAGCACATTTCTGGTTTTGAATTAAGCGCTAATTTGTTGTATTTTACTTTCTCTTCTCACCCTTTTTCGGCACCGGATCATAGCCATGTCCTCCCCAAGGATGACAGCGCCCGATCCGCTTAATACCCATCCAAATACCCCGGAATACTCCCCACTCATTGATAGCATCTATCATATAGTGTGAGCAGGTAGGATCATATCTGCAATTTGGACCAATCAGAGGGGATATAGTTGCCTGATAAAAGCGGATGGGCAGTATGAGTAGTTTCTTGAGCATATGCAAAGATAGGATATTTAAAGGAGTTTTGGGCTAGGGAATTAGTTGATTGCCACCTGTTGCGCACCCAAAAGTTGAATATGTGAATCTCAATTAATTACCCTCGCTATATACTTCTCGATTTCGCTTGTGTTACATCCTATAGTTTTTAAAAAAAAATTTACAGGACTCAAGCTGTATGGTATGAGAAATGGTTTTAAACCACAAAGCTAACAAAGGAACACGGAGGTTTTTATGGATATTCGCTGATGCTGTTTGAATTAGACTTCCAGAGCTTGTTTTTTATAAAACTACCGTATATCACTTTAATGCATAAGGGCTGATAAATCCCTTTTTGTTAACTGTGATCAAACAATCAAAAAATAAAATGATACGCCAAACTGATGTTTCTGCCGGGCATGGGATTACCTCTTTCTCTGACTCTCGATAAGTGATCTCTGTAAGATTTATCAAAAATGTTTTGACCCTTGAGTACGATGCTGTGTCTGCCGGCTTCATCAAATTTGTATCCGGCCTCTGCATTGAAAAGGGTGTATCCGGGCGTAGGGTCCTCTTCAGCGGCAACCCTGTCCTGCTCAGCCACAGCCCGCATATCTGCACCAAAGAAAGTCCTTCCGTTGTCCCATCTG
>SLKL01000283.1 GCA_007134625.1 Saprospiraceae bacterium | reverse complement strand
GGATTAAAATAATCGGAACGCCGGAGTGCGGTATGATAGAATACAAGTTTTTTGATGCCACTGAGGATGAGATCAGGTTGAATTAGGGCTTTTGATTAAAAATTATCCTGAGCTTTTATTCAGTTTTCGCTGGATTGAATACTACGGCTATAAATTCGTACGCCTTTACTTGATTTTTTAATTCACATTCGTCATGGCCCGTTGAAGCCCTATGGTGGTGAAGTCCAGTACAGCTGTTGCAGACTTTTCGATGGCAATATCAATTTGTTCCTTTTCTTCAGTTGACCAGCGTCCCAAAACATAATTGACCTGTTGACCGGGATGGTAGTTTCTTCCAATACCAATCCTAAGTCTGGGGTATTTCGTCGTTCCGAGTAATTGTTGGATGTTCCGCAGGCCGTTATGACCGCCATCAGAGCCTTTGGGTTTCATTTTGATTACCCCTAGATCAAGATTGATGTCGTCCAGAATCACCAAAGACCTGTCTATCGGTATTTTTAGTTTGGTCAACCAATGGCGAATAGCTTTGCCGCTGAGATTCATATAAGTTGTAGGCTTTAATAGGTATATAGTGCGTCCTTTATATTTAAAATCTGCCATAAACCCAAGAGATCCGTCTTTAAATGTGGCACCTTGTTTTTCAGCGATGTAATCTACAACGTCAAACCCAATGTTGTGACGTGTTCCATCATAATCAGCACCCATATTCCCCAAACCCGTAATCAAATAATTCATAGAATTTTTCTATAATTTAATGAGGTCACAAAGCTAAGGAGATTAATGGACTACTTAA
Organism: Saprospiraceae bacterium; assembly: GCA_007134625.1. Classification (GTDB taxonomy): domain Bacteria; phylum Bacteroidota; class Bacteroidia; order Chitinophagales; family Saprospiraceae; genus PWJY01. The sequence goes on along the minus strand of SLKL01000283.1, from coordinate 2,113 downwards.
TATATTTTATTAGAAAAAGGGACCTAGTTGTTTGTCAGCCAGATGGATTTAGAACCCAAGCAGGGTTTTTGCTGTTTTCAAAGAAAAGTTGATCAATGAAAACCCCTGTACATTCTCTTTTTCCGGATATAGATAAAGTGCCTGAATTCTTCAGAGATTACGTAAATGCCGTTGGTAGCTCATCTGACCCCATTCAATTATTGGAGGATGATATTAAGTGGCAGTTTTCACTTCTCGATAATTGCCCAGGCTTAGACCTTGGATATCGCTATGAACCGGGTAAGTGGACATTGCGACAGCTTATTGTTCATATGATTGACGCTGAGATTGTCATGGGATTTAGAATGCTAGCAGCTGTGCGGAACGATTCCAATAATTATCCCGGCTATGATTATGAAAGCTATGCTGAGAATACGTCTGATGACACTAGAAGCTGGGCTGAATTAAGAAATGCCTGGAAATCAGTAAGAAAGCAGACTCAATCGTTTTCTGAAAATATTAATCAACAATATTGGGATAGAGCGTGTACTGTGGATGGACGCAAACTAACGGCTTCCTTGCTTTTGTACATTATCCTAGGCCACCCACGAATTCATTTTGAAACCATCAGGAAGCGATATATTCCCTAGTTGGTGCTGGCTTCTATTTAGCTACTAGCTTCTGGCTTTCAACTATCAATTATTGAATTCTAGTTTTATGCTAATGTTACTGCCCACTTCCACCTTCCCTCCTTGTAATTCGTAATTCGTAATTTGTACCTCGTAATTCGTACCTCGTAATTCGTACCTCGTAATTCGTACCTCGTAATTCGTACCTCGTAATTTGTACCTCGTAATTCGTACCTCGTAATTCGTACCTCGTAATTCGTAATTCGTAATTTGTAATTCGTAATTCTACTTCCTACTTCTCCACTTCCATAGCAACTCAATCTATAAAATAAAGTCACTCAATAAATACTTAGGCAAGCCACCTAATAAAGTTAATAAAAAGTTAAAAAAATCAGTTTAAAGGCTGATGTGGGGCATTTCAAATCTTTTAAGCCCTTAATTATCACTTATTTGTTACATTATCGTTATCTTTGTGAATTGTGTTTGTATTTGTAAAGTGGTCTGATTTTTCCTGTAATTCGAAAAGTTGGAATCCTTTTTGCAATACAAATAAATAGTTTTTTCCTTTCAACTTTTATCGGATATGATTCAATTTTACAAAACCATTTTTCAAGGTAAACTTGATTTTGGCTCTCAGGCAACTTATGATAAAGTCATGAAAATGGCTATCCATCGTCTGGAAACATACTACAAGAATGAGACCATAATTAAAGAAGAGCATTTTGTAGAAAGTGAGTTTTCTATTGATATACCAAGAACAGTAAGTCAAATAACAGATAAATTCTTCAAAAACTCAGTGGACTTGATTGAGTACCTAGCACAGTTTGCTTTGTCGGGAAAAGTTGGATGTTGGATGGTTGAGAATAATGTTGTGCTGGATTACCATATAATTGAGCCAAGTAGTGAGAAAAATGTTGTGAGGAATTTCCAAAAAGGGAAGAAGCTTAGCCTGGAAGAGGGGAGAGAAGAGGAAGCAATAAAGTTTTTAAGTAAAGTTATAAAAAAGCACGATAAACATTCACAGGCATATGAGAGTCGAGGAAATGTAAACATGATACTGAAACATTGGGAGGATGCAGAATACGATTATTCCAAAGCGATTCGCCTTGATCCCAATAATTCTGAGGCCATGGTTGGTAGAGCAAGGTTATACATTAAGCAAGGTAAGTTAGAGGATGCCATTGTCGATTTAGATATGGCAACAAAAAAATCAATTGCTTTACAATCTACCTATTGGATTGCCAGAAGATTGAAAGGAGAGTGCCACATGAAGCTTAAACAATACAAAGAAGCTGAGTTTGATTTCAGGCTTTTTACTCGACGGAAGTTTGCTGAAGATGATATTAATTATCTGTGGAGGAAACACGTCCTTTTTCAATATGGTTTAGTGCTAATGGAGTTAGGAGAGTATGAGAAAGCTATTGACGCTATCAATCAGTCATTAGAAATTAAGGAAGGTCATGGTGTTGTGCCTATTGCAGATCAGTTGGTCAAGCGTGGTATTG
>SLKL01000286.1 GCA_007134625.1 Saprospiraceae bacterium | reverse complement strand
GAAGCTGCCGAGCAGTGGTTGTTAGACAACAGAGATTCTCTAGCACATTGGCACTCGCTGGCTCAGGACAGAGCAAATAGTGCAGGCACCCTAGGAACAGACAGATATGAACCGGGTACTGAGCGTTTTGATGAAGCCTTTAGAGATATTACTTCCAAATTAAACAATGATTCTCTTCAGGGGACGAGATTCTATGATCGTAGTGCATTGTATCACCTGCATGGAGAATATAAATTTACACCTTTATTCACGGATGAAATTGTTGTTGGAGCCAATACGCGATATTATGCACCCCAATCTAGAGGAACTATTTTTAGTGATGTGGACTCATCAATAACTAATTTCGAATTTGGTATTTATGCAGGCATTACCAAAAAGTTTCTAGATAACAATTTATCCATAAACGCCACTGTAAGGCTGGACAAAAATCAGAATTTCAATGCAGTGGTGTCACCGGCAGCATCTATTGTATGGCAAACACAACCCGGGAGTTTTTTAAGAGCGACTTTTTCTTCAGCCCTTCGCAATCCGACACTAACAGATCAGTATTTGAGATTAAATGTTGGTCCTGCTATTCTTTCAGGAAACTTAAAAGGAGTTCAGGACCTCATCACTTTGGAGTCTTTCCAGGATTACAGAAATACGCTGAATCGGGATACTCTTGATTTTTTTGACATAGCATCGGTTCAACCGGAAAGGGTCAGGACATTTGAATTGGGTTATCGAACTACCCTTTTTGACAGATTGTATGTAGATGCAGGTTATTACTTTAGTATTTACAATGACTTCCTAGGGTACAATATCGGTATAGATGCAACTTTTGATGACCTGACAGGATTGCCTGAGCGATTAACTGTTTTTAGGTATTCTGCCAATTCAGTGAATCAAGTAACCACTCAGGGTTTTTCAATTGGATTGAATTACTACATTGGTTCTTATTTTCAAATTGCAGGAAATTATTCATGGAACCGGCTAAATTCTGATGTGGATGATCCTATTATTCCGGCATTCAATACCCCGGAGCATAAATACAATATTGGTTTTTCGGGAAGAGGCATCCCTCTGAATCGCAACCAAGATATTGGATTTAGTGTAAACTATAAGTGGATGGAAGGCTTCCTTTTCGAAGGCTCACCACAGTTTACCGGGCCGATAGATTCTTATGGATTATTAGACGCCCAAATCAGCACAGAGCTAAAAAATCTCAACACCACCATCAAATTAGGAGCATCAAATGTGTTAAATAATAAAGTTTTTCACACCTATGGTGGTCCAAGAATCGGAAGAATGGCGTATATTAGCCTGACATATGACTTTATTAAAAGATAACTTTAAACCAAAAACTGATAAATTATGAAAAAAATCTACATTTTTCTTGCTTTTTTAATCTTCTGCTGGACAGGTCTTGATGCGCAGCAGAGATACCTCGAGCCAATATTTGACGGCTATGAAGTAGAAACAGTTGTTTATGCATCCAATATTTCCGTAATAAGCGGTGCACCCGAGTTGGTGGAATTAGAATTGGACATTTATACTCCAGTTGGAGATACTGAAACCAACAGACCTCTTTTCCTATATTTTCATACTGGTAATTTTCTACCTAATCCATTGAATGGTTCCACTGCGGGAACAAGGACAGATTCTACCGTAGTTGAAATAGCGAGCAGACTTACAGCACTAGGCTATGTAGTAGCTGTTGTAGAGTACAGGCAAGGATGGAACCCTTTAGGTGACTTAGATACCAGAATAAGTACCCTAATCAATGCTGCCTACAGAGGCATTCAGGATGCACGTACCGCTGTTAGATTTTTTAGAAAAGATGCTGTTGACAATGGCAATCAATGGGGTATAGACCCGGACAATATAGCTTATTTCGGTCAGGGAACAGGTGGTTATATTTCTTTCGGAGCAGCTACTTTGGACAACTATACGGACATTTTAATTCCTAAATTTTTCGGTGAGGATCAAACTGGAGACGGCAACCCTGATCCTTTTGTTTTGGAACCGATTCACGGCAATATTTTTGGAACTTTAGATGCTGCTATTTCAAGAGCTAATATTGTTACTTACGACGACGGAACACCTATTAGTTCTGATGTACAATTAACTGTTAATCTTGGTGGTGCGCTTGCCGATACTTCCTGGATTACAGCAAACAACCCACCTATGGTTTCATTTCACGTCCCTACAGATGGATTTGCACCTTATATGGAGGATGTACTGATAGTACCTACAACCGGTGATTTAATTGTTGAAGTTCAAGGGTCTTACCTTGCTCAATGGAAAGCCAATGAATTAGGACTTAACGATATTTTTAAAGATGCTGAGTTGGATGATCCATTTACTCAGGCTGCTAATGTCAATAATGATGGTCTTGAAGGTTTATTCCCGGTAATCAGACCTATATGGGAAAATCCTTTTACCCAGCAACCTGTAACAGAAAGTTCGCCTTGGGAATGGTGGGACGAGGGGATTTGGTCAGCTTTACCACATCCAAATTGTCCGGATGGTGTACCCGTAACTGATTGTAATTTTCACATAATCAGTGGTATTACGAATCCGGATATGAGTCCGGAAAAAGCAAGGACTTATATCGATACCATTATAGGTTATCTGGCACCAAGAGCTTATATAGCATTTGGACTTTCTACCAATGTTACTGAAATCGATGCCCAGGACGTAGATTTTAACTTCTTCCCAAATCCTGCTTCTCATGCGATCAACTTCTCTTCTGCTTCAGAAATGAGAAAAATAGAATTGTATGATATCAATGGTAGATTGCTCAGGCAACAAAAAGATGTAAATTCTGCTTATCATACTATGCAGCGAAATGAATTGAGTTCCGGAATGTATTTTGCCCGGGTCTATTTTGATGAAGGTGTACTCGTCAAACGGGTCATGTTCCAATAAAAAACTTT
>SLKL01000442.1 GCA_007134625.1 Saprospiraceae bacterium | reverse complement strand
AGTCTTACTTACACAATCCGCATGCGGCGGAGGACGATGCATTGGTTTTTTTAATATTTAAGGAAAAACAAATAATCGCTTTCAGGACGGTATTCCCCGATCTATTGTATGCCAAAGATGGCCGTACTGTAAAATTCGCATGGCTGAGTGGGAATTGGGTGCATCCCGATCACAGGAGAAAAGGACTTTCAACACTGCTATTAAACGAAGTAAATAAGTATTGGAAAGGTCTTCTAATGTACACTAACTATGCGCCTGCTTCAAAAAAGCTATACGACAATACTGGTGAATTTGAACCCGTAACTCAGTTTGCCGGGATAAGGTACTTTACCAAAGAAGGGCTGCAGGAAAGGATTCATAGCCGGTGGTCATTTCTGAAAAAATTGCCCATTGTTTCGGAATTTTTGACAACAACTCTAAAAGCGATCCAATCTTCAAAAAAAGAAGAAAAGGTAAAACCAACCAGCCAAATAGAATTAAGTCCCTCAGGTCTGTGCGAGCTTGAAGGGTTTATCCAAAATAAAGCTGAAAGTAGTCTCCGAAGAAATAAATCTGATTTTGAATGGATACTCAATTATCCCTGGGCAGACCAAAGCGATGAAGCAAAAGGCGATGCATCCCGCTACCCTTTTAGTTGCTGGAGTCAGGATTTTTTCTCCAAACCATTACTAATTCAAACAGAAGAAGTAATTTACTACCCTCCACTAATATGGCCGGTCATCAAAAACAGTGAACTGAAACTGACATATTGTAATTACAGTCAGGAGCAATTGCCACTAATTGTTGAAGCCTTATTGATGCTAATCAAAAATCAAGAACTCAGGACGCTAACTATTTGGGATAAAAAAATCAATGCAGAACTTCAGAAGCATCAGCATCCATTTGTTTTCTCTAAAAAGCAAATCCAACTGGTATATGCTCATAAGAGTCTGATGAGATCAATAAATGAAGAGTTGAAATTAGATTTTGGTGATGGCGATGTGGTCTTTGTGTGATTTAAAAGTCCTACTTCTGATAGGCATCAATTGCTTTTCTCACACTACCCGACTTAAGAAGCAATTCCTTAGCTGCTTCTTGTTCTATATTTAACTTTTCCATCAACATTCGGGTACCTCTTTCGACGAGCTTTTGATTGCTGAGTTGCATGTCCACCATTTTGTTGTCGAGTACTCTGCCGAGGCGTATCATAGCGGTGGTGGTAATCATATTGAGGACGAGTTTTTGTGCTGTGCCGGCTTTCATGCGCGTGCTACCCGTCAGGAATTCAGGACCAACTACCACTTCAATCGGAAAATCTGAATGCTCCGTTACCGGCGATCCGGGATTGCAGTAAATACAGGCTGTCAGCATTCCCTTTTCTCTCGCTTGTTGAAGGCCTCCGACTACATAAGGCGTTGTTCCGGAGGCGGCTATACCCACCACTGTATCCAATTGATTGGGCTGATACTCTTGCAAATCCCGCCATGCGCCGTCAGTATTATCCTCTGCAAATTCCACTGCTTTTCTTATAGCTCCGTCTCCCCCTGCAATCAGTCCAATCACCCAATCATGAGGAACACCAAAAGTAGGTGGACACTCAGAGGCATCGAGTATGCCCAATCGACCGCTCGTTCCTGCACCTATGTAAAACAGTCGACCTCCCAATTCCATCTGTGGTACCAGTTTTTTGATAAATTGCTCTATCACCGGAATTATCTTTTTGACGGCAGGAGCCACTTTGTGGTCTTCTTCATTGATTTTGGTGAGCAAGTCACCAACGGTCATTTTTTCCAGATGCCTGTGCAGCGAGTCCGATTCAGTTATTTTCTTCATCTTGCAAAAATAAAGAGATTGGTTGTAATTGGGGAGGTGGGTGATTTCTTTTATAAAAGTTAGTCTATTAACAGGGCTTGTATTCCAAATATCATAACGTTTTTCAGATAGGAGTACGAGAATCAAGATGCCCTGAGTGTAGCTTTAGTGGAGTCGAAGGGTGGAAAGTTGAACTCTTTACGATAACAAAGGTCTCAATACTATGTGCTCTAATGTTTCTATGTGGTTCAAAAAAATGAAAATAATTTATTGAATTTCTGAATTGAAGGAAAAACTCAAGAATTCACCTTTCTTTTTACCGCAGAGATACCAGAGGTCACAGAGAATTCACTAAAGATAGTTAGAATTATCAATTCCTTGCCCTGCGATGTGGAGCGATGTGGTTAGCCTGTCGAACCAAGCGAAGCTTTAGCGCAGTCGAAGGGCGATGCACTGAGTAAGTGGGAGTGTCAATTATCCTGATCTATCCTCCCAACATCAAGTCTGTCAAAAAAACTTCCATCTTCCTACTTCCTACTTCCCAACTTTATAAACCTTCAAACTCAATAATCAGGCATCACTAAACAGATAAAATACCGCCATAAAAAGATATTTCAGGATTTGAAAAACAAGAATCATATGGAAGATGTTTTTGATGTGTTTTATCAACTACTTACACCCAAAACTAAAGCTAATACTTACACAAAATCCTTTGCTAAGCCCTTCGTAGTAAACTCAACTTTGCCTTGCCATGTGACTTGGTAAACTCAACTTTGCGAGAAATAAAACCCGAACCAAATTCGAAGCACCTTACAACCGATCTTAAAAAATCATAGAAAAAATTAATCACCCTTCCTTCCTGGAAGCCAATAAATAAAGAATAGCCATACGAACTGCTACGCCGTTTTCGACCTGATGCAGGATGATACTTTGCTGAGAATCGGCCACATCAGAGCTGATTTCCACTCCCCTGTTCATAGGTCCGGGATGCATGATAACCACTTCATTATCGAGACTGTCGAGCAACTTTCTATTGACTCCGTAATATAAACTGTACTCCCTAAGCGAAGGGAAGTACTTTACACTTTGACGCTCCAATTGTATTCTCAGGATATTGGCAACATCTGCCCATTCAAGAGT
>SLKL01000389.1 GCA_007134625.1 Saprospiraceae bacterium | reverse complement strand
TTTTTTTATTGATTTATCAAGCCAAATACTTTTATGAAAACCATTTCAATGCCTTACGAAGAAAAGTATCATTTTTCTTCCAAGGACATACGATATATAAATGAAGACCCCGTTTTAAAGCCATTTTACAAATACAAACCTGAAATTCAAAGCTTTGCTAAAGTAATTCAGGATAAAAAGAAAGAATTCACTTCTGAAAAAAGGCATCTACTCAAGTCTGTTTTTATCAAACAGTACGCTGCTATGCCTGAGGATGACCTGGCTAAAATGCAAGTTGAAAGACTTGGAAACGAAAATACCTTTACGGTTACAACTGCCCATCAACCTTGTTTGATGACCGGTCCGCTTTATGTGATTTACAAGGTAATAAGCACCATCAATCTTGCCAAAGAATTAAATGAGAAATATCCGGATTTTCATTTTGTCCCCTTATTTGTAAGCGGCGGAGAAGATCATGATTTGGAAGAGACCAATCACTTTCACCTTTTCGGAAAAAAAATCGAATGGAAAACTGATCAAACCGGACCCGTTGGCAGAATGCATACTGAAGGAATACTTGAGGTGCTGGAAACCATTGAGCAAATGTCAGGAAATTCAGCTTTTTCAACAGATATCAATGCAATGCTAAGTGAGGCTTATGAAAGTGCCTCTGATTACGGAGCATTTTTCAGGAATATTCTCGCAAAACTTTTTCATGGCACGGGTTTGCTCATTTTGAATATGGATGAAAAAGAGTTGAAAAAAGAAGCTATTCCTATTTTCAAAGATGATCTCATTAATCATACTTCTCAAAAACTGGTAAACCAAACTCAGGAAGCATTAGAACAGATAGACTATAGTCAGCAGGCTTATGCCAGAGAAATTAATCTCTTTTACTTCCATGAAAATAAAAGACTTAGGATTGAAAGAGATGGGGATGAATTTCTAATTGTAGATACAGATCTTAAATTTTCGGAAGCTGAAATATTAACTCTACTGGAAAACCATCCCGAGCGTTTTAGCCCAAATGTAGTAATTAGGCCTTTGTATCAGGAGACTTTACTTCCTAATCTAGCCTATGTAGGCGGAGGCGGTGAAATAGCCTATTGGCTCGAACGTAAGAAACAGTTTGAACATTTCAATATCAATTTCCCTGTTTTACTCAGGAGAAATAGTGTTTTCTGGTTGGATCACATTTGTACAAAAAACCTCAATCAACTCGGTTTTGATCCAATTGATATTTTTGAGGACTTAGATCAATTGATCAACTCATTTGTGCATCAGGAAGCAGAGGATGAGATTTCTCTTATCGAAGAAAAACAACAGCTAGAAACTATTTTTAATCAAATTGCTGAAAAAGCCAATAAGCTCGAAGCATCAATTCTGAAGACCATCAAAGCTGAAGAGGCTAAGCATCAAAAATCAATTGATCACCTTGAACACAAGTTGCTTAAAGCTAAGAAACAGCAATTGGAAGTTAGTTTGAATAAGATCAAAAAGGTACACAATAAAATATTCCCCTCATCAAAGGCGCAGGAGCGATATGACAATTTTATTATGTATTATCTGAGATTAGGTCCGGGATTCATTGAAGTGCTCATGAAGCATCTCGACCCTTTTTCCAAAGAAATACTACTATTTCAGGAAGAGGATTGAATCTCGAATAAATGTAGCAGTTCGGCCAATTTATCCCTTAGGTCTTTCCGATCTACGATAAAATCAAGGAATCCGTTATTTAAAAGAAATTCAGAGGTTTGGAAGCCTTCCGGCAAATCCCTTTTAATGGTTTCCTTAATCACTCTGGGACCTGCGAAACCGATCAATGCATTGGGTTCTGCAAAATTGATATCTCCCAGCATAGCAAAAGATGCGGTAACTCCACCTGTAGTAGGATCTGTTAAAAAAGAAAAATAAGGGATACCTGCTTTGGAGAGTAGGCTTAATTTAGCAGAGGTTTTTGCCATTTGCATAAGAGAAAAGGCCGATTCCATCATTCTTGCTCCCCCTGATTTAGAAATAATCATAAATGGCATTCGGTGCTGAAGAGCATAATCAATAGCCCTGCTAATCTTTTCTCCAACAACTGAGCCCATAGAACCACCTATAAAACTAAAATCCATAGCTGCGATTACTATCGGTCTTCCTTGAATAGTCCCGGTACCTACACTCATTGCATCCTTAAGATGAGATTTTTTTCTCGCTGTTTTAAGCCTTTCATCGTATGGCTTCAAGTCCTTGAAACCCAAAAAGTCGTAGGAAACTAAGTCCTCAAGTAAAAGTTCATATTCACTATCATCGAAAAGCAGATCAAAATAATCATGAGAGCCTATCCTAACGTGATAGTTACAGGAGATGCATTTATAGTAGTTTTCCCTAAGTTCTTTTATAGTGCTGAGATGACCACAGGACTTACATTTGTGCCATAGACCATCAGGTGCTTCTTTTTTGAATTTAGTGGCAGTTTGAATGCCATCTTTTAGTCTTTTAAACCAACCCATTCCTGAATAATGTTTTTTGGTTAACAGAAAATACAACCATTTCAAAGACTGTGCGACAGGCTCCTAATAAAGGCAATTTTCTGGAATTTATCCTATTCGAATAAATTCATGGGGAGGCAAAGTTAAGGAATAATCTATAAACTGAATTAAGAAAAAACAGATGACAAAATGGGTAAATATATTTATCGTTACCTATCAACTCATTAATAAATCATTGGTGTGAAAATATTATTTATGTTTATAAAATAAGACAGCGGCGGCATGAAAACAATCTATCAAATTGTTTATTCTATATATTTGCAGGATAGAAAAGCAAAATTTGAACGTACACATAAAAATATTTATTCAACATGGCAGGACATAATAAATGGTCTAAGATAAAAAGAAAGAAAGGAGTTGCAGATGCAAAAAGGGGAGCCATTTTTTCAAGAATAATTAAAGAAATAACCATCGCCA
>SLKL01000229.1 GCA_007134625.1 Saprospiraceae bacterium | reverse complement strand
GGATGCAAAGCTGGGGATACCATTTATTGAGGATCAGCTTAGGTATTGTTTTTCTCTGGTTTGGGCTTTTGAAGTTTTTTCCAGATGCGAGTCCGGCTTACGAACTGGCTGTAAATACCATTTCTACAATCACATTTGGTGCCTTGTCAGACAGCTTGATAATTAATCTGCTTGCAGCATGGGAGGTCTTAATAGGAATCGGTTTGATTACGGGGAGGTTTATGCGGTTTACTTTACTATTGTTATTCCTCCAGATGCCAGGGACCTTTCTTCCTGCCGTTTTGTTTCCGGAAGTGGTATTTAAGTCCATTCCTTTTGTTCCCACTCTGGAGGGGCAGTATATCTTTAAAAACTTAATACTAATCAGTGCCGGAATAGTTCTTGGTGGTGCGCTCCATAAAGTCAACCCATATTACAAAAAATCAAAACCTCAAATTAAGGATAGGGATAATGATTTGAAAGAATAATAGCCTACAAATTAATTTCCAATTTCATTAGTTAAAGGCTATCAAATACATTTAATACACCCTTAAAATAAGGTTATTCGATTAGTTATTCAAGCGGACGACATGCATGTCTGTGAATGAGTTGCCAGCCATTTTCTGATTGGTACCAGGTCTCTGAGTACAACAAATCGAGTACAATCTGTCTGCCTTCAAGTGCTACACTAAATTCTGCTAAGCCGGTAATGATTGCAGTCTCCCCGAAAAATCGAACTTCAGCTTCTTTGTACTTCAATTCATTATAGCTAAGATAGCCACTTTTAAGGTTGTCTAACACCTCATTTTTGTCTTCAACCCATCCATTGGAGTGGATGTATTGAAGTTCGGGGTGGAGTAATGGTACTAAGGAATCCAACTCCACTGAAATCATATAATCAAACTTTTTTTGATGTAATTCAATAAGCAATTGACTTTCTTGATCATTTGCTATCCCTTGAGTAAAAATAGAACCGCTCAGAAAAAATACAAACCAGATACACAAAAGACTGTTTTTCATAAGCTTTTATCTAATAATTAAAAATCGAGCTGCCTGACCGGCATCAGTCAGAATAAAATACAGCCCATCCGGAAGATGACTTACTTCTAATTTTTCAGTTCCGGTAAAATCTTCAACAATTTTTCCATTTGCAGATAGGATTCTGCCACTTAGCTCTTCATTGAAAAAGACTTTGTTTTGTGTCACAGGATTAGGAAAAAGAATCAGATTTTGCGAATCAGCATCTAAAGGTGACTCAGCAGAAACAGGCCCCGGATTAAAGCTCATTCTATGAAATCCTATCATATCCCTTGCCCCGGAGTCATCGTCGAGTCTTTCGCCGGTAAAGTAATATACCCATCTAAATTGAAGGTATTCCTCACCGAGTAATTCATGTGGAATGGAATGTTCAAAATACTCCTTTTCATTTTCAACTTCGGATCGGATATACTCGACTATTTCCCCATTTTCTAAAAAATCTTGCCATGGTTCTTCAATGCCCGTCCTAAACTGTAATCGCACATGATAAACTCTGGAATTGGAAATAATAGTGGATGCTTCCCAGCTCAGTTCTGCCTCACTTAAATCCCTGGTATCAACAGCAAAAAGAATAGAGCCAAGATCGCGGTCTCTTCCTGTATTGATTAATGAAATCCCCTCCTCGCCTAAACCGTTAATTCTGGTTCTTCTCTCATTGCGGTAAGGAAAACCAAAGTTGTCCTCCTCACTTGAATGGAAATCACTTTCAGGGATGAAATAGGGAATAATAAAATCGCTGGACAAATCCGGATCAGTCTCATTGGTTTGTAAAAACAACATATGCTCGGGAAAACTTCCCTCGGGCTCATCCTGACTCCAAAAATCAAAAGTATAAGCATCAGATATTGTCCCTGCATCAAATGCTTCAGGATAAATGAGTAAGTCAAAATCAAAGAAAACAGCATCGTTGAAAGGATCGCTGACACCCAATGTGATAGTTGCTGCGCCGGTAGTTTGTCCTGAAATAAACAGGATACTGTCTGTGATGTTAACGGAAGCACTGCCATCCGGGCTTACGGTTGCTTCATAAAATATCTCGTCCCCTTCAGCATCTTCAAAAAAGTTGTTTAAGTTTAGAGATGTTGCATCAGCCTGACTAATCAGTTTTAACGGATCCGGAAGATCTGAAACCAGAGAAGGAGGGAGGTTTACATCATCTAGGGGTTCGCCTTCCACAGTGAAATTATCAAAGCGATTGTTACCGACCGTTCCTCCTGTTCCATCATCTTCATACCCAATTTCAAATTTAACACTAAAGTTGGGGTTGTCGCGCACGTCTTCAATTGCCTCAAAATTAAAAGAATACAATTGAGCCTCGTCTGTTACCAGTATCGTATCAAAGGGGATATAATTTTCCCCATCTAAAGTATAGGATATGTACTGACGGTTGGCTCCACTTCCTGATCTACGTGTTTCGTACTGGAGGAGAATGTCCTTAAACCCTTCGGTGGAAATAGACCAATCCAATTCAGTTCCAATGGGGTTATTTACTCTTAGGTGAGTTCCCGCTTCATCCCCAAAACGCGCATTTTCTCCGCTGAATCCCTGACCACTACCAAAAGTAATCTCAGTCTCCGGTCCGGGGTCGATGTTCAATTCTCCATTTCTCAAAGTAAAAGTCGGACTACTCCAATCCTCCTCATCGTTGAAATTCCAGTAATGTATTAACTCAAAGGGTTCTCCCAATTGGCTGTCCATCCAGTTCAGTCTTTCCCTGATCCAATTGAGCATCCACTCTATTTCTTCCCAATAGGTGTCTGCAATAAACCAGTTTGGCCAGATGTATTCTCCCAAGATATTCCACCTTTGAAAATTCCGTTCGGCTGGTTCTTCCAGTAAGTGGTAATAGTCCATCACTTTTTGATGCAAAGCCTGATAAGAAAATGGACCCTGTCTAAGGCTGCGGTAGCGCTCTC
>SLKL01000026.1 GCA_007134625.1 Saprospiraceae bacterium | reverse complement strand
TCCCCGGAAGAAATTATTTCAATACAAGCCGATTCTAAGACAGCACTTTCCGGGTAGTGACATAAAGGGCTTGAGGCATTAAAAAAGAGGTAATTCCCAAAACCTTTTTCTGCGGACTCAGGCCCGGTACCTTCCGTCGGTGTTGAGCCAGAGTTGACCTGCCATTGCGGTCCTTCGTTTCTTTTGTTTCTCCACCATCCCGTCAGATTACAGGCATCGAGGCAGGACAATTCACATATTTCCTCAGTATCAAAATTGGAATTCAAATTGGGAGGTGGGCAATTCGTGCTGAAACTATTTACGCAAGAGGGGGAGGAGAGGCTCCCATCGCAAATGGAGTAAAGGTAAAAGTCATAATCCCTGTTGGATTCAAGACCATTTATCATCAAAGTATCGGATTCACATGAAAAGTAGGAAAGGGTTATACTGCTGTCCGGTTGTCCCATTATACCCTGTGGATCAAATCCTTCAGGACCTATTTCTACTAAAATAGAATCGCAGGAAAAGCCCTGATTGAGCAGAATTTGTAATTGATTGTCTCCAATGATTTCGGCGAGGGAGGGTTCGGGTGCAATACAACTTGTACCGGTGAACTCAATTTCAAAATAGATAAGTGTTCCAATGTCACCGGGAGCCTTATCGCAAATATGTAATTCCCAGATTCCATTTGCAGCCGTGCTGTCATAAAGACTTGACAAGGCATCTTCAGGTCTGAAAGTTCCTGTAAATGGAGGTGATGCATCTGAAATTAAAGTGCATGCCTGATCGGAGAAGGTCGTAGTACTTGAACAAGTTGAATCCGAGGGATTTCCGTAGTGATTCTCACCGATTCCGTTGTCTGAGGATAGTGTTATTTCATTGCCGGCCGGGGAGCGCAGTCGTATATTTAAATCAGCAGGCCAGGTATGGTCAATTATCATGTTAATTTTTTCAATAAAAACATCATGACCTAAGGTGTCTCCGGGTGCATCGGTAACAGAAATTCTGAAAACATCGCCCACACCTCCACAATTGTTATCACCAAGCGGCAACTGCAGCTGGCAAGCGGATGGATTTGTTAGATGAGTGATAAATCTCCTCGGCTGCGACCAATTGCTGACATCCATGCCACATCTGCTTCTAATCCTGAATTCATAAAGAACCCCTGATTGAAGATCGGATATTTCGAAAGGGGAGGAGTTGATCCCGCTAAACTGAGGTTCTCCGGGATAGCTTCCGGGAATTGTTCTGTAGGATATGTCAAAACTATCTGGCGATCCACTTTGGAACCAGGATACTGTAGCTGACTCAGTGGTTATGTTGGTGATGTTCAATGGTATGGGCGTAGGGCAATCTTGTGCATTTGAGGTATAGGAGAAAAAGAAAAAGACCAAATTAAGCATAAGCCATTTGCAGAGCGGTGCTTTCAACCAATTGATTAGTCCGGACTTAATAGTTAATGAGTTATTTGAAAAGCTGTATAACATATGATTGAATGGTCTGTGGTTGTTTTCTTTGTCCTGAAATGAATTTTTTGGATCAATGCTCTAAGATACAAAATGTCGAAATTGTAGATTAATTTTGTAGTTTACTTTTTTTGTAATCGCCTTTTAGTGAATAATTCAACAGATTTCAAGCCTTTACTCCCTTCTCCTCTTCAGGAAGTGAAATTCCAATACAGAGATCAATTATGCAAACTTTATATTAAAAGAGATGACCTGATACACTTTTTTACCGGTGGCAACAAATGGAGGAAATTAATGGGGCATCCGATTTTTAAAGAGCAACAAAAATCTGTAAGTGTTTTAAGTACAGGTGGAAATTACTCCAATCTGGTTTTTGCTTTGTGTTGGATTTGTAATTTATACAATTATCCACTTACTATTCTATCGCCTGAAACATATAAAGATACTTACATGATGGCATGGGCAAAAAAACTAGGGGTGCAGTTTATAGCTCTGAACAGAACGCAACTTAGAGCTATTCGAAATGGCATGCAAAATCCTTTAGGTTTTGTCCCCGATGGAAAAGATGTGGTATGGATACCTGAAGGGGGTAGTGGTCCCTGGTCTGAAGAGGGTATCAGTTTGATGATTGAAGAAATTCAAGATTTTTTCGGTAATGAGTCTGCAACCATTCTGACTGCTGCCGGTACGGGAATTAGCAGCTTTTTCACGCTTAAAAATTTACCATATGTCTGGCAATTAGGAGTTTTTCCTGCCATTAAGTCAAAATCGTTTAATCGCTTTCTCTCAACAGAATTAGAAAAACATCAACAAAGTTCATCTCAATGGATGCTTATTTCGCAGGATGATGATGAAGGTATTGGTAGTGTTACAGATGGGCTGATTGATTTCTTAGTGGGTGTTTATGATCAAACCGGTGTTCTTCTTGATCCATTTTACAATGGGAAAGCCTTGTACTATTTCTGGAAAAATGGTGGATTAGAAGATTCAGGCAAAAAAGTTATTCTTATTCATTCGGGTGGCAATCAGGCGTGGTATGGATTGAGTTTGAAATATCCCTTGGACCAGAGGATACAGTTATTAGCGGAAGTTTTTGTATCTGAATTCAAACGACTTTCACCAGAGATTTATACTTGATAAATTTTTTCGTAAATAGGGAGTAATGATGGCTGGAGCACTTTTGAAAATTATTATGGGAAGAAAAACTTAGTGAGGATTAAAAAAATATCGGATAAGTTTTTATTTTTGTGATCCGATATTTTGTGAAAGGTTTTTATGAAACTAAGTGATAAAAATAGAAAGTTGCTTGATCGTTTGATTAGTAAACAGGAGATCGTAGATAGCCATCGTCCCTTTTCTTATTCTGTATTGCAGAGGTTAAGAGAAGATTGGATGCTGGAATGGACTTATAATTCCAATGCCATAGAAGGCAATACACTTAGTCTTGGTGAAACAAAAATGGTTTTACTTCACGGTTTAGCCATTGGAGG
>SLKL01000397.1 GCA_007134625.1 Saprospiraceae bacterium | reverse complement strand
TGTCTTTTTGCTTATTTTGGACGCTTGTGTTGTAAAATTGTAGTTGCAATAGATTCTTCTTTAAAGGTTAAAATTAATAATCAATCAGGCTATTAATAAACGATTAGAAATTTCTACCTTATAGTTTTAATTTTTTATTTTTGAATTGTATTCAAATCAGATGGTATATTCTTGCAGGACTATAACCTCAAAAAAAAAAACGAGCAGTAAGTACCGCTCGTTTTCTTTTTCATGGAATAATATAGGTTATGTTATTTTAGCCACATTTTGAGTGTCCGCAACTTTTACATACAAGACATCCTTCTTGGTAAACCAAAGCATCGTCTCCGCAAGATGTGCATTCATTCTTGGCTGGAATAGTGCCATCAGAAATATACTTTTTCAGTGCTCTTGAAACACCATTTTTCCAGTTGTTCAATAAATCCTGGTGAAGTTGCAGATTGGCAACTACCTCCACGACGTACTCAATCGGCATACCGTGTCTTAAAATACCGGAAATCAACTTAGCGTAATTCCAATATTCCTTATTAAACGTTCTGGAAAGTCCTTCAATGGTAATTCTGTAGCCACCTTTGTCCAGATATGAGAAATCGTAGCGAGACTGTCCACCATCATTTTTACTTTTTATCACCCAGCCTTTTTCTACCGTTGAAAGGATAGAAAAGGAATCCTCCGCTCTACCGGTAAATATTTCATAAGGTCTGCCATTCAATAAACCGACAACTGCGATCCAGTCCTCATCGTTATTCTTGAATTTCACTATATCAGCCTCGAGAACTCTCGGTCTTTTAGGGGCATGACCGGGAAGTGAATTTTCATCTTTTCCGCTATCTTTCTTCTTGTCAGATACAAGAACCCCTGATCTGGAACCGTCGCGATATACCGTAACACCCTTGCAGCCACTTTGCCAACCAGTCAGGTATATTTGACCAATCATTTCCTCCGGTGTTTCCTCGGGTACATTTACGGTTACACTAATCGAATGGTCCACCCACTTCTGTATAGCTCCTTGCATTTTAACTTTTGCCACCCAATCGACATCATTGGCAGTAGCTTTGAAATAAGGAGACTTTTTGATCAATTCATCCATTTCCTCATCAGACATCAATTGAGCTTGAGTTTCATCATAGCCATTTGCTTTTAGCCAATCGAGGAAGCGATGATGAAAAACTCTGTATTCCTCCCAGGAATCACCTACCTCATCAATGAAGTCCACTTTTACATTCTGATCATTTGGATTCACCTTTCTTCTTCTCTTATAAGATATCATGAAGGCAGGTTCAATTCCTGAGGTGGTTTGCGTCATCAAACTGGTAGTACCTGTTGGTGCAATGGTAAGGATGGCTATATTTCTCCTTCCCTGACGAGTCATTTTCTCATACAATTCAGCATCCTCAGCTTTGATTCTGTTGATGAATGGGTTATTGGCCTCCCTTGCAGTATCATAAACCGGGAATCCACCTCTTTCACCTGCTAAGGTTACAGACATTCTGTAAGCCTCAACAGCAAGGGTCTTATGAACGTTTACTGAAAACTCAGTGGCCTCATCAGTCCCATAAGTTATACCTAAGGCAGCCAACATATCACCCTCACCTGTGATACCAACACCTGTCCTTCTTCCCTGAATACACTTTTCTTTGATTTTTTTCCAAAGATCATATTCTGTTCTCTTAATATCTAAACCTTCAGGATCATTCTCAATTTTTCTAAGTATAGCATTGATCTTCTCAAGTTCGAGATCAACAATGTCGTCCATTATTCGGAGAGCCAGACCTGCATGCTTTTTGAATAGCTCCATATTAAAGGTAGCTTGCTCAGTGAATGGATTTTCTACATAACTGAAAAGGTTAATAGCCAAAAGACGACAGCTGTCATATGGACACAATGGAATCTCACCGCATGGATTAGTGGAAACAGTACCAAACCCCAAATCATCATAGCAATCAGGCACTGACTCACGGATTACTGTATCCCAGAATATGATACCGGGTTCTGCAGACTTCCATGCATTGTGAACTATCTTATCCCAAAGTGAAGGTGCATCTACTTCTTTAGTGAATAGTGGATTCTTGCTTCCTATAGGATAAGTCTGAGTGTAAGTTTCTCCATTGCGCACCGCCTGCATAAATGCATCATCAATTTTAACTGAAACATTAGCACCGGTTACTTTTGTACCATCAATTTTGGCATCCACAAAATGCTCGGCATCGGGATGCTTAACAGATACCGTCAGCATCAATGCACCTCTTCTACCGTCCTGAGCAACTTCCCTGGTTGAATTGGAATACCGTTCCATAAAAGGAACAATACCCGTAGAAGTAAGTGCACTATTCTCCACCGGACTACCTTTGGGTCTAATGTGTGATAAATCGTGACCCACACCACCTCTTCGCTTCATCAATTGTACTTGCTCCTCGTCTATTTTCATAATGCCTCCATAAGAATCTGAAGGACCATTACTTCCGATAACAAAGCAATTAGACAGCGAAGCAATTTGAAATTGATTACCAATACCTGTCATCGGACCACCTTGTGGCACTATGTACTTGAAGTCTTTAAGCAAACCAAGTACCTCATCATAATCAAGGCTGTTTACATACTTGTTCTCAATTCTGGTAATTTCTTTAGCCAATCTAACATGCATATCATCCGGCGTCAACTCATAAATATTTCCATATGAATCTTTCAATGCATACTTATTGATCCATACTCTTGCAGCAAGATCGTCCCCTTTGAAGTACTTTATAGAGGCCTCAAGGGCTTCGTTGTAAGTGTAAGTTTTTTTTGGGGCTTCTTCAGTCTTCTTCTCGGTACTTGGTGGAGCTTTTGTCTCCATGTTTTCCGATGTTGATTTAGTGTCTTGTTCGCTGATTTTTTTCTTTTTTACATCGTTTTCAAATAGTAGGGGGGTCATATGCAATTTTTTTATATATTATAAGAATA
>SLKL01000171.1 GCA_007134625.1 Saprospiraceae bacterium | reverse complement strand
AGTATTTATGGTTAAAACTCCATCTGAGAGATGATTTCCATTCAAATGCCTGATTACTTGGCCCTGAGTATTGAAGATTTTTGCATCAATTTTTCCGGCATATTGCAGCTCGGGTAAGTTTATACTCAATTTAGCATTTACCGGATTGGGAAAAATCGTGGGTAAGCTTTTCTCTTTATTGAGGTCCGCAAGATTGGATATAAGCACTGGAATTTCGATACTCCAATCGGACTTTACGTTTTCTTCAACAGCTCTGATCCGAAAATAAATGACTCCTTCAGCCGGCTGATTAATCTGTAGTTCTTTCACAGAAGACGGGACTTCCTCCAAAGAGGAAAAATCCGAATCACCCTCTTTTTTCCATTGCAACTCAAAGCCTTCAAATAAAACAGGATCCATCTCGTAGTCCCACATCAGCTCAATCTGCTGCCCGGTAATTTCAGCTGAAATCCATTCCGGAACCGGCATGTCGTCCGTACAAATCCACTTAAATTTTTGATCCGCTAATTCTCTGAGGGCTGGCAATATAGGATATAAAAACAAACCCGGACAGGCTGTAGCACAACCATCCTGATGTCCGGAGATATGATTGAGTAAAATACCGGAGGGAGGGTGTAAAGATTGCGCATTCGGATCAATCATTTTTTCACAGCTTTTGGCAGAAACCAAATCCAATAAAGTGGACAAAGCGGGTTCTGAGGGCTCTATCAAATCAAAATTGCCCATCACACAAATACCGAGAGTAAAAGAATTGGTCGAGCAAAAATGGGCGCCAATTTGGGTATCGGTTCTTCCGCGAAAAACCACTCCATTGGGATCGATAAGGTAGTGGTAGCCAATGTCAGACCAACCATTCACATTGACATGTTGATTATAAATACTCCTTACCACAGCACTCCAGTTGGAAGCCTGATTTGTGCCTGCCGTATGGTGCACGATCAGGTGAGTAGGCTCATTATTATCAGAAAAAACAAAGGACGGACAATTATTCTGCGGGCACCATTCCGATCGCTCTGCAATAATTGGCTCAGGACAGGCACAGGAACTTTCATTAGTCACAGCTTCCCTTTCCAGCGAAAGTGCTACAGTATCATTGCCGGGATAAAACCAATGCAATGTAACATTTTCAGGATTGCCCACTAAAGTAGGTAGATATAAATCGAAGTTTTTTTGATTGGGTTCAAAGAAAAGCAATTTGCTAAGCCAGGTAGAGTCATTCCCAAGGTGCGGGTCTCTTTCAATTCTTACGGGAAAAGTTTTCTCCTCAGATGATTTTTTTAAAAAAACGGCAGCAGGAGAATGAGAGAGATTCGTCCATTTTATCGTCAAACTAATGAACGGATCTTCAAAATCCGGAGCCTTGAGATTATAGACATGCCATACATCATCTCCTTTTGATACGAGCTCATCAAGGCTTAGTCTTTCAACTTTTGAAAAAGGAGCAACATCCTGACTTGAAACGGAATGCAAGGGGAATAAAAAAATAAAAAAGAGAACAAGCCACCCTGATAGTTGCCTCAGAAAAGCAAGCTGAAGGATATCTTTGGAGTTGATTTTTTTTACAGTGGAAATGGGCATGAGCTGAATTTAGTTTGAAAACTGAATATAATTCTCAGGGTTGACAGGTACACCATCTATCCATAACTCAAAATGAAGGTGAGGACCATCGGTTTGACTCCCCGTATTTCCGATGATAGCTATAGTTTCGCCGGCCTGCACTCTATCCCCTACGCCTTTGGTATTGTAAGCGTTGTGTTTGTAAAAGCTCATGATATTTCCATCGTGCATTATTCCCAAGGTGTGACCGGTCTGCAAGGTCCAGTCATTCAGAAAAACTATTCCGTCCATTATGGCTTTTACGGGACTGTCCTTGGGGGCGATTACATCTACTCCAAGGTGATTAATGGACCTGTCAAAACTGAAGCTGACAAAGCCGGTTAATGGGGGGTAGAAGCGCAGGCTTCGATAATCGGCTGTATTGGGAAAACCCTCATTCGTCATGACTGCCCGGAGATCAACTTCCCTACGCAATATTTCATCCTCGGGTATCCTTTGCGGAATACTTACCTCTCCATTGCCTTCTCCATTTTCAACATCTTCAGAAGATCTGAATGCTCTTGCTACATCATCTGCTGTTTCAAAGTCTCCCATGAGGATTCTTGAAAGTGATTCCGTATATAAAATCTGTGCATTGAGTTGCTCCTCCAGAGAATTGACCTGGCGCGTCATTTCCAAAAATTCTCTGGTCTGAGAGTAATCAGCATAACCCGGAACATAAGTCTTCAAGGGGGTGAAAACAATCAACGCAAGCACGATCAGGGCAGATATAATACCGATAGCGCAAATTAACATATACAGATTCAACAAACTTAAGCGCAGTGAAGTCTGCTCCTCTAATGTATCGTTGTTGAGGATGATAAGTCTGTACGGGGTCCGCAACCTCTGAAAAAACGTCCTTTTTCGGTTAACTCCCGGTTGATTCATACAAGTAGTTGTTATTATTCAATTTTTTAAAATATTTTTGCACTCCCATCGGTTAAAACGATTGATTCCGAAAAACCTTATTTGAGTTCGGATGGATTGACCGTTTTTCGACTACACAAAGTGTAAAGTTAGTCACAAAAAATAATTCGGTGGATCTTTAGTTATTAATACGCAGCTTAAACACTGCTTTTTTAAATTGAAAATCATCATCATTAAGAATGATAAATAAATCTTTTAATCCAATATATACGGTATTGCTGTTAGTGCTGGGGCTGGTTTTATTTTTAAGCTCTTGTACTTCACAAAGAAAGCAGGGAGAACTTTCCAGATTTGGACAGTTTTACCAAAATACCACTGCCTATTACAATGGCTTTTTTAATGCCAATGAATTGTATCAGGAATCCATTAACAACCTGAATAGAAGCCATCAGGACAACTACAATGAGATTCTCGCTATTTT
>SLKL01000239.1 GCA_007134625.1 Saprospiraceae bacterium | reverse complement strand
TGCTATTACAGATTGAATTTTCTTTTGTTTCTCAGAAGACACATAGGGATCAATTTGTAATTCGCCTTTTTCCAGCCACAGTTCGATATGTCGCACAATGGTCTGAGGACTAAAACCTCTTTCATCTGCTATTTCCTGAATACTCAATCCCTTTTTCGCGAGATTCAGGGTTTCTTTATAGGTAGAGGATGCACCCTTTTTCTTAGGAGTAGCTTTTTTGCGCTTTCTTTTGGGTTTGGTTGCCGGCATTTTAGATGAGAGGCCTTTTTTCCTGCAATATTCCAATACTTCATCCAAAAATTCCTTGCCGTATTTCAATAGCTTGACCTGACCAAAACCTGAGATTTGAAGTAATTCATCCTGATTTTGTGGCAAGTAGGTCGCCAATTCATCCAGAGTCGCATCAGAAAAAACAACAAATGGAGGGACGCCCTCAGACTCGGCTATCAGCATTCGCAATTTTCGAAGGCGTTCAAACAATTCATTTTCTCTGTTGCTACTTACCGCTGCCTTTTCAACCGACTCTTTTTCAATTCTGCTGTAGTAGTAGAATTTTTCTTCACCTTTGAGTATTTTCCAGGCTGCCGGATTAAGTTTCAGGACGGGATAGCGGTCTTCAGTTCGGTAGAGAACTTCCTGCTCAATAAGGGACCTAATAACAGAAGACCACTCCTTTTTAGACTTCTCCGCTCCAACGCCATAAGTCGGCAACTGCTTGTGCTCCTCTCGGATTCTGGAAGAAGCCGATCCCTTAAGTATATCGATAACATATCCACCACCAAAACGTTCCTGAAGCCTTGCCACTGCTGAAAGGGCCATCTGAGCTTCCACTGTTGCCTCCTTTTTTTCAAATTCAGACAAGCAGATATCGCAATTTCCACAGTAGGATGGAGCTTTTTCATCAAAATAGTTGAGTAGAAATTGCCTCCTACAAGTTCGCTTGCTGGAGTAATTGGCCATCTGATCCAGCTTTTTCAACATAATTTCACTTTGCTCCTCATTACCATCCACTTCTACAAAAGATTTTAACCGTATCACATCGCCATAGGAATAAAAAAGCAATGCTGTGCTGTCGAGACCATCCCTTCCGGCGCGCCCGGTTTCCTGATAGTAACTCTCTATGTTTTTGGGCAAGTCCATATGCACTACATAGCGCACATTGGATTTGTCGATGCCCATACCAAAGGCGATAGTAGCCACCACGATTTTTACCTTATCTGCTGCAAAAAGCTCCTGATTTTTCTGTCTTGTCTCTCTGTCAAGACCTGCATGATAGGCTACCGCTGAAAAACCTTCCTCCCTTAAATCTTCCGCCAAATCTTCTGTTGACCTTCGCGACAGGCAATAGATAATGCCCGACTCTTCTTTTTTATCCTCGAGAAAATGGAGCAGTTCGACGTAGCTGTTTTGTTTAGGCGTTACCAGATACCGGATATTGGGTCGGTTAAAACTGGAAACAAAGACCTTGGCTTTGGTCAATCCCAGACACTTTAAAATGTCCTCGCGAGTGATTTTATCGGCAGTGGCAGTAAGGGCAATCAATGGCACTTGCGGGAATAATTCCTTAATTCTGATCAATTGCCTGTAATCCGGTCTGAAGTCGTGTCCCCAATGCGATATACAATGCGCTTCATCCACGGCAAAAAGGCTGATGGTAAAGGATTTAAGGAAGTTCCACAGACTTTCGTTGATTCGTTCAGGGGCGAGGTATAGCAATTTTATTTTCCCTGACCTGAGTTGTTGGATAATATGCATTTGCTCTTCACGGCTTTGAGTGCTGTTGATATAAGCAGCTCCCACACCATTCATTTTCAGGGCATCTACCTGATCTTTCATCAGGGCAATGAGTGGAGAGATCACTATGGTTATTCCATCCTGACACAGCGCCGGTATCTGAAAGCAAAGTGATTTTCCCCCTCCGGTCGGCATGAGTACAAGTGCATCCTCTCCATTGAGAACTGAATGGATAATTTTCTCTTGATCCCCGCGAAAGTCGCGAAAACCAAATACCTCCTTCAAAACTGTTTTTGGGTCACTCATCATTTAGCGGTACTGTTCAAAGTCAAAAGTAGGGAAAATTTTGGTTTTTCGAGTGGACTCATCAATTAATTGCTTTTAAAAAAAGAAAGATTTTTGATCATTTCCATGATATCTATAAACCTGATAATTCAACTAATAAAAGTTGTAGATCAGCGCACTACATATATTGTTTTTTCTCTTTTTAGTTTTCTGTAAAGGCTTGAAAATCAACTTAATATTTAATTAATGAATGCTTAATCTGAATTGTAACAAGAAAAGGATCACAGGTCAATATTTTTGCACTGTTCTTTTTTTTACCACAATCGAAAATAAATGGAATCTTTATTTTACTCGAAATTTTATCAAAATCAATTCAAACCTATGAGACAAAAAATTAACTTAGGAAACTGGATTGCGAGCATGCTTGTAATCTTCTTCCTTGCTGCAACGATTTCAGATGTAATGGGTCAAACAAATCCCTCATTACACGATCTTTCATCCGGTGATTATGAATTTACCGAATGGGATGCAGGTGCACCTGCAGAAACATACCCTGCCAATATGAGATTTTGGAGGGGAGGAGCTCAGGATCCCGGTTTAACTACTGAACCAAATGCGGATTATACAGGTGATTACAATAGCACATCTGGATCAAGAATGAATGGTCATGGTCCGGATGGTTTTTCTTGGATAAATACAGGTACAGCTGGAAACCTGGGAGCTGCTGTACTGGGCTTAAATACCACAGGTATATCAAATGTTCAAGTTTCCTGGACAGGAAGGACAGTTGCTGCAGGAGCTAGAGACTATCGCATAAGATTACAGTATAGAATTGGAAATTCCGGAAGTTGGGAGGATGTACCCGGTCCGATAGAATATGTTAACAGCACTGCCGGTCACACTCAAGAATTTAACAA
Organism: Saprospiraceae bacterium; assembly: GCA_007134625.1. Taxonomy (GTDB): domain Bacteria; phylum Bacteroidota; class Bacteroidia; order Chitinophagales; family Saprospiraceae; genus PWJY01. The sequence continues at coordinate 8,563 of SLKL01000239.1, read as the reverse complement.
TATCAATCTACCTGCTGAGCTTGGTGATGAAGAAGAAGTGTATCTGAGATGGAAATATTATCAGGATGCTGATTCGCCAGGTGGAACAAGACCACGCCTCGGTGTAACTGAAATAACTGTAACAGAAGGTACTGATGATCCTGTATTATTGGTTTCTCCAAGCTCATTGACTGGCTTAGATTATGCAGAAGGCAGCGGTCCGTCTGCCTCTTCTTCATTTGAGCTAAGTGGATCTAATTTGGATCCTGAAGATGCAACTATCACTATTACTGCTCCGACAAATTTTGAAATTTCTTTGGATGATAATGATTTCAGTAGCTCAATTACAGTAGATGCAGTGGACGGAGATATTTCTTCCACCGATATTTTTGTGCGTTTGGTGGAGGGATTGAGTGTGGATACTTATTCCGGTGATTTAGAAATAAGCGGTGGTGAAGCAGATAATGTTGAGGTTGCAGTGTCGGGTGAGGTATTTGCTCCGATTTTTTTGATCTATGAATTTACAGGAGAGACAGTTACACCCACCCAACAACCATCAGATGCAACTACCTCAAATTTTCAAATTAGTGCCGGAAATATTTCCTATGGTTCTGCCCAAGCAGGTACATGGGGTGGTTCCGGTGTTCCTTATGTCCAAGGTACTGGTGGTTGGGCAGCAAGCAGTATCGATGATGCAAAATACTTCTTCTTTACAATAGAAGCAGATGCCGGAAAGGAAATCAATTTAACCAACATTTCTTTTGATTACCGAAGGACAGGAGCAGGTCCTGAAAATGCGGCGGTTGAAATAAATGGAGAGCTTGTTGAGTCCTTTTCATTTCCAGATGGTCAAACTTTAACTTTTAATTCAAGTTTATCTGATTTTAATAATCTAACCGAGGTAGAAGTAAGAATTTATGGATGGAACGGTGGAGGCGGTGATTTCCGACTCAACGACGTGCGTCTTGACGGTTCCATCGATGATTCTGGTGGACCTATTCCATTAGCTACACCGCAGTTTGATCTTGATGCCGGTACTTATTTTGAAGATCAGACGGTATTCATTAGCAATTTTGAAGATTACGATTCCGGAGTGGAGATTTATTACACCACCAATGGTGATGATCCCACTTCTTCAGACGCTTTGTATGATGATAATGATGGCATAGAATTGGAGGACGGCAACGGACCGATTACCCTTAAGGCTATAGCAATAGATGCTTCTGAAGAAAGCGATATTGCCGAGAGATCATATACTTTCCCACAAAACGTAGCAGATATAGAAGCACTTAGGGGTTCCGATGAAGGTGTATTGTTGAGAGTTACCAACGAGGCTACTTTTACTGCAGGTACCAGTTTTAGAAATACCAAATTCTTTCAGGACGATTCCGGTTTTGGGATACAGATAGATGACAACGACGGAATAATAACCTCTACTTACGATGAAGGTGACAATATTGAGGAAATTATCGGTACCTTGACAACTTTTCAGGGTCAATTACAGCTCGTTCCTGCTGTGGATTTTGGCGCAGCTGTCTCTACAGGCAATACGGTAACTCCTGTATTGAGAACATTGGATGAACTCGGATTTGACGATCAGGCTGTATTGGTTGTGATTAATAATGTTGAATTTGAAGATGCTGATGGTAGCAATGTATTTGGTGGTGGAGGTTCAAGAGAAGATGTAACCGATCCAAGTGTTACCGGATTTGTCACACAATTCAAAGTGGTATTTGGTGATAGTGATATTAGCGGAGAAGTAATTCCAGGTGGAGAGAACAATATAACGGGGGTAGTACAGGAAGATAACTTTGGGATACATATAGCACCGAGAAATTTGAATGATATCGAAGAGGCTCCTACAGGTGATCCATTAGCAGTAGAATTGGATGAAAAAACGGATGTTGATTGTAATGGTGATGAGACAGGTGCGATTAGTATTACCGTCAGCGGTGGTGTTGAGCCTTACTCTTTCACTTGGGAAGGACCCAATGGTTTTTCTTCAGAATTAGAAAACCTGGAAGATCTTGCTGCCGGAGAATATAATTTAACAGTAACTGACGATAATGGTGGTGAAGAGACACTTTCAGTAACTATAGAGCAGCCTGATGCAATTGTCTTGACTGTAGATGTTGATGACGCAGAGTGTTTTGGAGAAGAGGGTACCATTACTTTCAGTGCGGAAGGTGGTACCGGCACACTTACTTTAACTGTAGATGGAGTAGAAGAAGCATCGCCATTTAACGGACCTGCCGATACATATGAAATAGTTGCAACAGATGAAAACGGATGTACAGCTGAAGAAACAGTTGAAATAGGTCAGCCGGATGAGCTAGATGCCGTTATGGTGGTAATCAATGTAAGTGCACCGGGAGAAGATGATGGAAGTATTGAATTTACTATGGTTAGCGGTGGATCAGGATCTTTTGAGTACAGTATTGACGGAGGTTCTGAATGGGAGACTAATCCATTATTTGAGGGTCTTGAAGAAGGTTCTTATGACGTACGAATAAGAGACGCCAATAACACGGATTGCTTTGTAGTAATTGATGAAGAACTAGAGGTTGGCGCAGCAGGCGCAGGACCATCAAGTAATTTTATCAATAATCCGGAGGATATTGAGATTTTTGAAGGTCAGGAATTTGAAGTAACCGTTCAGGTAGAATTGAATAATGGAAATTCAGCGAGTGGAGTGTCTTTATTCTTGTCTTTTGATACTGATTATCTGGAAGTTATCTCTATTGAAGGTAGCGATGACTGGGGGACTGGACAAGACCTAATTGTATTGAAAGATGAATTTGATAATATGGAAGGAACTATTGAATACGACGTTATTCAATTAGGAGGTCCTTACCCAACAAACGTAATTTTTGATTACTTAACCATTACTTTTAATACACTACAGGCAACTGAAGTTGGGGTTCCTACAATTGTCTTTCACGATCTAGATACTGATTTCCCTTCTGATATTAGTTTTGAAGGTGAATCTCAACTGAATGAGGCAAATTCTTTAGAAGTGGACATCTTTGGTTGTCCTGATTTGGATTTGAGTTTTGATGTAACTGATGTACAATGTTTTGGAGGTGAAGATGGAGCTATAGATTTAACAGTAGGTGCCGGTCAATCTCCTTACAGTTTTGAATGGAGTAATGATGCTGAAACTCAGGATATAGCGGAACTTGCTGCCGGAGAATATTTTGTAACCGTAACTGATGCCAATGGTTGTGAAACTGAAGGATCAGCGACAGTTGGTGAGCCTGATGAGCTTATATTGACTGCAACTGCTGTTGATGCGGATTGTTTTGGAGAAAATGGTTCTATTACCTTCAATACAGTAGGCGGAACTGGTGATATTACTTTCACAGTAAACGGTGTTTCAGCTAGTTCACCATTTGAAGGACCTGCGGGAGAATACACTATAGTAGCGACGGATGAGAATGGCTGTACAGATGTGGAAGTGGTTACGATGGGTCAACCTTCTGCTGTTGAGCTAACAGCAATTGCTGAAGATGCCGGCTGTTTTGGTGAAGATGGAGAGATTGAATTCAACGCGGATGGCGGAACTGGTGATATTACTTTCACAGTAAACGGTGTTTCAGCTAGTTCACCATTTGAAGGACCTGCAGGAGAATATACGATAGTAGGGACGGATGAGAATGGCTGTACAGATGAGGAAGTAGTTACAATAGGTGAACCCGATGCTGTTGAGTTAACAGCAACTGCTGAAGATGCAGGCTGTTTTGGTGAAAATGGTTCTATTAACTTCAGCGCAATGGGAGGATCCGGTACAGTAAGTTTTACCGTAAATGGCGATGCAGCTAGTTCACCATTTGAAGGACCTGCGGGAGAATATACAATTGTTGCAACTGATGAGAATGGTTGTACAGATGAGGAAGTAGTTACAATAGGTGAACCTTCTGCTGTTGAGTTAACAGCAACTGCTGAAGATGCCGGCTGTTTTGGTGAAGATGGAGAGATTGAATTCAACGCGGATGGCGGAACTGGTGATATTACTTTCACTGTAAATGGCAATGCAGCTAGTTCACCATTTGAAGGACCTGCGGGAGAATACACTATAGTAGCGACGGATGAGAATGGGTGTACAGACGAGGCAGTGGTTACAATAGGTCAACCCGATGCTGTTGAAGTGGAATTTACAATAAATGGTGAAGCAGTAACAGAGGGTGGAACATATACATTTACGGAAGAAGATGATGTGGCTTTGACCTTAAGTTCAATAATAGGTGGAGTGACTCCATTTGATGTAGATTACTCTATTGATTCAGATGACTTTATTGCCAGCAGTATTGGACTTGATGATGATGTATTTAATCAGACTTTTGTTGAAGGGACTTATACAGTTACCATTAATTCTGTTACCGATCAAAATGATTGTGGATCTGAAGAACCTGTAGTTAGCTTTACTTTAGAAATTATTCCTGCTGCAGTTACTGTCGGTGGTAATATTGATGTGAATACAGCATGTGATGGAAGAGAATTGACAGTAACTTTCTATGAAGTTGGCACTGATAATGTGTTGTTTACTGCTACTGATATTGTAATTGACGCAAATGGAGATTTTGAAGTACCTAATGTTCCTTTAGGTGATTATGATGTATTTGTTTCTTATACAGGTCATTTACTAAGAGGACTTGCAAATATTGAAGTAGATGCTGATGGCGATGTTGAATTAAACTTTGGTACATTAATTGCCGGTGATTTAACCGGTAATAATGTAATTGATATGGATGACTTAACTGCTATAATTGCAATTTATCAAACTCAATTAGGTGATCCGGATTTTGATGAGGCGGGAGATTTTGATTGTAATGATAAGATAGATATCAACGACCTTACTTTACTAATCAGTAATTATAACTTGATGGGTGATGTACCCGGAGAGTTATAAAAATCTGAAAAAATAAATAATTTATGAGATTCATACTATCAAAATTTATTTTGATATTCTTAATTAGTTTCAATGGTTACGCTCAAGTAGCCATTGAAACTAATGATTTTGAATATCTTGATGATTTTACAGGATTTTTAGGCACATCCGACCCGGATAATTGGATTAGTTTTGATGTAGTCAATACTTCTTTTTGGCAAGGGACAAATAATGGCTCTTCAAATGCCGGGGGTAAATATTCTTATGGAGTAACAGTGGGTGGTGTATTTGATGGTTCACTTGGTTTTTTACCCTCAGCTACGAGAGTAATAGCCTATGAAATTGATTTTGAAAACGAGACAGGAGAAACCATTGAAGATGTTTTAATTTCTTACAATGCTGAGCATTGGAGGAATTCACCGAATGGCAGGACGAATGGATGGGAAGTTAGTTTTTTCATAAATGGAGGTAGTCAACAAAATTTGAATGATCTGACACACAATTTTCAACCGAGAAATGGTAACCCTGCCGGGGCCCCTCCTGGGAATTCACCATGGGAAACAGTTCCAAAATCTGCTGTAGTAAATGTGAACTTGAATGATGGAGATGTATTAACTATCCGTTTTGTTGGAAATAATGGAACTGGGAGTGGTGCTAGACAAGGTGTGGCTATTGATGATTTTAAATTGGAGTTACTAGCTTTGGATATTCCTCAGCCGCAGTTATCGCTTTTTTCAGGCGACTACTTTACAGATACTACCGTTTTTGTTATGAACTTTAATGATTTTGATCCCAACACAAATCTGTATTTTACATTAGATGGTACAGAACCGGATCAGAATTCAGAGCTGTATGACAATAATTTAGGGATATTTTTAGAAGATGGGAATGGACTGATACAACTTAGGTTAATTGCTATTGATGATCAAGGAAATGAAAGTCCTGTGGTTACTGCAAATTATACCTTTCCGATTAATATCAGTTCTATTCAGGACCTTAGACAGCAACCAACTGGCTCTACTGTTTACAGGTTAACGAGTCAGCCAATTTTTATTGGTGGCACTAATTTTAGAAATACAAAATTTTTCCAAGACGCTTCGGGTTTTGGTATTCAAATTGACGATGCTCCAAGCGCTATCTTTAATCCTGGGATCATTAGTACTGTTTACAACATAGGTGATCAGGTAGAAGAAATTGTTGGGACCCTGGGAGTTTTTCAAAACCAGCTGCAGTTGTTGCCCCTGTTTGATCCCGGCAATCCTATTTCAACAGGAAACGAGGTGAATCCTGTTGTTCGAACCTTAAGCGAATTGAATTCTGATGATCAATCAAGATTGGTTTCAATACGCAATATAGATTTTGAAAGAGGAGATGGTTCAAATACTTTCCCCGGTGGAGGGACATATGAAAGTATCACGGATCCGTCAGTTACTGAATTTGTTGATAATTTTAAAAATGTTTTTGGTGATTCAGATATTACAGGTTCAATAATACCTGACTTTAGAGTTAATGTGACTGGAATTATTCAAGAGGATAATAATGGCATACACATCGCCTCAAGAGGTCAATTTGATTTAACAGCTGTTCCTATTGGTAATTTTTTGATGAATCCTGATTCAGTTAGGGTAAATGAAGGCGAAGAATTTGAAATTATTGTTGAGGCTGAACTCATAAATGCTTTAGCTTCGGGTATCGAAATCCATCTGGAGTTTGATACTGAGTTTTTAGAGGTGATTAATACTGAACCGGTTGATTGGGGCACAGGTCAATCCCAGTCCGTTTTGTTTAATGATTTTGATAATGCAGAGGGATCCATAGATTACGCTGTATTTCAGCTTTTGGAGCCCTGGCCTGAAAGTGAAACATTTGGAGTGTTAAGCATTACTTTCAGAGCACTACAGAAAACTGAAGGTACAGAAATTTTCCACCTTTTAAATATTAATTTTCCGTCTGCCATTAGTTTTGAGGGTCAGGGTATATTGGAAAATGCCCAGTCTGCTTTTGTTAGTATTGATGATTGTGATAGCTTTATTGCTGATATTTCAATTCAGAATACTTCATGTCCAGGCTTTAATGATGGAGTTGCGAACATTGAAATAACCGGGGGAACTCCGCCCTATTCCATTCTTTGGGATGATGGTGACACCTCTTCATTTAGAGATGATTTAAGCAGCAGACTGTATCAGGTAAGTATTTTTGATTCCGGTATTTGCGAAATCCAAGAGTTTATTTTTGTAGGAGAAACTCCTGATACTATTCCGCCATCTATTGAATGTCCTGTTAGCACGGAAATTGCTGTTGAAAATACACCCGGTATTTGTGGATACCAAATAGATGAATCAGAGTTTGATGCTTTTGCAATGGACAATTGTGAAGTTGTTAGTCTAACCAATAGCTATAACGGTAGTTCTATTTTAAACGGTGTCACACTTCCGATAGGTGAAACTCAAATAATATGGACTGCAATAGATGCAAGTGGTAACAGTTCTGATTGTGAGTTTACTGTTGTAGTAAGTGATACAGAAGCACCGTTATTTGTGAATTGTCCTGAGGATACGTTGATTTTCAATACAGCCGGATCTGATTGTGAAGGTAATATAGTATTCAGTGTACCTGTAGCAGCGGATAACTGTGAGGTTGAGGTGAATCATGTAAGTGGACCACAGCCCGGAGATGCGCTTGAGGTAGGAGTATATACAATAGTATTTGAAGCTGTTGATGCAGCTGGTAATTCTACACTTTGTGAATTTGATATTGAGGTAGTTGATCAGTTGGATCCGATAGCAGTTTGTACTGACATTGATGTATTCCTTGATGAGAACGGAGAGGTAAGCATAACTGCAGAGGATATTGACGGAGGTAGTACGGATAATTGTACTGACGAAGCTGATCTGTTGTTAAGCATTGATCAAAGTGACTTCACATGTGCTGATTTGGGTAACAACTTTGTGACCTTAACAGTAGAAGACAGTGAAGGAAGAACTGCGATTTGTGTTGCTACTGTACAAGTATTAGATACGATAGCACCGACATTCACATGTCCTGTTGACAGAACGATCAGTGAGTGTTTGGGTCAGTTACCTGATATAACAGTAGAGATAGATGATTTAGCTGACAACTGTGGAGTTGCTGATGTTGAACTTACGCAGAACCCATTAGCGGGAACAGTATTACCAGGTAGTGCAGGAGATGTGTTGATCGTAACGATAACAGCGACAGATGCTTCAGGAAACAGCACAAGTTGTGAGGTAGAGGTTGAAGTAATAGATGCGGATGAGCCATTTTTCCAGAATTGTCCGTCACATACCGTAACAGTAGGTAATGATGTAAATCAATGTGGTGCATTTGTGAATTGGTCACAGCCTGTAGCATTTGATAATTGTGATATTGAATTGAATGTTTCTCAGATTGGTGGGCCTAGCCCGGGTACATTCCTAGAGGTTGGTGATACAGTACAGGTGGTATATGAGGCAATTGATTTATCAGGCAATAGCATTACATGTGAGTTTGGAGTAGTGGTAATAGATACTGAGGCTCCGAGATTTGTGACGACTCTACCATTGGATGAGATTGTCCCATGTGATGCGATACCTGAGCCATTTGTAGTAATACCTGAGTGGCATACAGTAGATAACTGTACTGAGTCAGCGAATATCGAAGTGGTATTCACACAGGATACGATGGATATGGAATGTC
>SLKL01000349.1 GCA_007134625.1 Saprospiraceae bacterium | reverse complement strand
GATTTACCTTCACTACCACCACAGGCGGAAAAAACTAAAGCCATAGACATTAAAAGTACTACCGGCATTAGGAAAAGTTTTAATTGCTTCATTGTATTATTATTTTAAAATGATTGAAAATATACAGCTCCAGTAAATGGGCTGCAAATGTAAGAATATTAACGGATAGGTATAAAGTAAGTTGTGAAAAAATAACCAAGAATTTCTGGCCTTAAACTGTATCAAAGTCTCCTTTGAATTTTTCTATTTCCCTCCTTTCCTTTTTGGTAGGTCGTCCACTTCCTTTTTCCCTGAACTCAGCCTTTTTCTTGTAATTAAACCAGCTTTCGTATTTCTGATATTCCTCTGCCGGAGTCAGATCGGTATAACACTCTACAGCTATGGGTGCACCAACTCTTTTCTCTAAAAGCCTATCCACCTTAAAAACCAATGTGAAACCATCTTTTTTTAGCTCGATCTGATCTCCAATGCTTATGGTGGACGAGGGTTTTAACTTTTGCTCATCCTTACTTACTTTTCCCTCTTTACAATATTTTGTTGCCAGCGATCTTGTTTTGAGTAACCTGACACTCCATAACCATTTATCAACGCGTACTTTATCCATTGCCAATTGAAAATATTTTAGGAATCCTCAAATCCAGATCATTCATGGCTTCATAGACTTTTTTTGCGATAAAGTAATTTCGGTACCACTTTCTGTCGCATGGTGCAATCATCCAGGGGATATCGCTATTATTTAGTATGTAGTGGTAAGCATCCATGTATTCATCCCATTTTTCTCTTACTATCCAGTCGGCATCATCGTGTTTCCACCGTCTTGAAGGATCCTCAATTCTTCGCTGTAATTTTTCGCCCTGACGCTCTTTAGAAATATGCATATAAAATTTCAAAATAAGGGTATTGTTGTCATCCCTCAATAATTTTTCGAAGGAATTTATTGCATCCATCCTCATTTCGACCCTCTCCATATCAATCCACTTTTCTACCCGCTGTATCAGAATGTCTTCGTAGTGGGATCGATTGAAAATCCTGATTTTTCCCTTTCTTGGAGCAACTTTGTGTACTCTCCACAAAAAATCATGATCCATTTCTATTTTGGTAGGTTTGACAAAACCATATGCCCAGGTAGCCATTGGGCTGCAATAATGAAAAACGGAACGTGTTGAGCTGTCTTTTCCCGTAGCATCCACACCTTGAAATATGACCAGAACTGCATATCTTCTATCAGCGTAAAGGAGTTTTTGAAGCCGTCCTATTTCCTTTGTTAACTTTTTAGTCTCCTTCTGAATGGCTCGCTTTTTTGCGTTTTCCGGTGGTCCGGTTGGGTAATCATCCAATTGGATTAGATTTTTCATATGTTTTACTTTTGTATATTTGGATTTGTCTGAAAAATGATTCTTTCCTGATCTCAATTATTTTCATTATTTTTAACTTTAATAAAATTCTGTTAGAACAGAAAGCAATCTCCATAAGTGAATATATAAAAAAAATCATCCATGGCTCCTAAGATCATTAAAAATTTTGAAAAAGTTGTATTCTATTTCCTGGCTTTTGTATTGATGGCATACATAGCTATTGAGATTGTAGAACTTGTGTATCAGTTTTTTGTCGCTTTTTCTGAGCGCGGCGACGATCAACGATTATTAATAACCAAAGAGCAGACCAGAATAATATTACCAACATTTTTTAATATACTCATTGCAGTTGAGCTCATTGGAACTTTTGATTTTTATGTAAAAGAAAGTGCTATTAAAGTTCAAAGCATCCTTCTTATAGGACTTATCGCAATAGGACGCAAACTCTTAGCCTACGATTTTACACATGCTGATGGATTGGGTAATATAGGGTTGGCTGCTCTTATCCTCGCTCTATCTGTGGGCTATTATCTGGTAAAAAAGTCGGATGGGGAATAGTTGGCTTCCATGTTCAAATGATCATATAGGCAGAAATAGGTCTAATAATGTGTATTTGGATGTTTAAATTCAACGATTCCTTTTATGGGTCTCAATTTCAGAGAATTACCAAACTGCCGCTATAAAACAGATTCTCAATCATTTGGGAACAGATTTGCATATCGATAAATCCTTCATCTTATAACCCTCTTAACTTTGAGAATTTTCTCAATTTATAAAATTTCAATTACCAACCATCACTTTACGCTTCTCTACCTTCTATCTTAAAAATTTTGTCTGTATCGTTGAATATCTAAGGCTATGTTATATAAGAATATTATCTTTGGCATCTAAAATAAAAATGGGATATGTTTGATAGTTTAAACGAACGTCTTGAAGGTGCTTTCTCTGTTTTAAAAGGGCAGCATAAGATAACCGAAATCAATATCGCTCAGTCGGTAAAAGAGATTAGAAGGGCATTAGTGGCAGCGGATGTTAATTTTAAAATTGCGAAAGAATTTACAGAGAAAGTAAAGGATGAGGCACTTGGCCAAAGAAATGTCTTGAAGTCTGTTCGTCCCGGTGAACTCATGGTGAAAATTGTTGAGGATGAGTTGGTTGAGTTGATGGGTTCTGAGGCTAGTGAGATTAATCTTAAGGGTAAACCTGCTGTAATTTTAGTGGCTGGACTGCAGGGGAGTGGTAAGACTACATTTAGTGCCAAACTTGCCAATTATTTAAAGACCAAAAAGAAGATGAGTCCTCTTTTGGTTGCTTGTGATGTTTACCGTCCGGCTGCGATCAATCAGTTGACTGTACTTGGAGAGCAAATTAATGTCCCCGTTTATAAGGAGGAAGGGAATCAGAATCCTGTTGAAATTTCAGGTAATGCCATTATGCACGCACAGACCCATCATTTTAATGTGGTAATAGTGGATACTGCCGGTCGTCTTTCTGTGGATGAGGAAATGATGAATGAGATTTCTGCTATTAAAAATGGTATATCCCCGCAGGAAACGCTTTTCGTAGTGGATTCGATGACAGGTCAGGATGCTGT
>SLKL01000078.1 GCA_007134625.1 Saprospiraceae bacterium | reverse complement strand
GTAAATCAGAAGGCATTTGGTATGAAACCACTTTTGAACAACGCGCATTGGATGTCAAAAATGTAGCTCTTGAAATTCAAAAACTGGACTTTATAGATCCTGAGAATATATTTGTCATCGGACATAGTCAGGGAGGTTGGATCACTCAAATAGTCATGGCTCTCTATCCTGATATTTTCGCAGGGGGCATCAGCATGGCAGGACCGACTTTCGGAGTAAGGAAACAATTAGTTAACGATTATATGAGTGAAAATATCTGCAATGGAATGAAAGCAGAAAGAGCATTGAGAAGAGCAAAAAGAAAAGTCAATCGGGATATTTTCTTAATTTCACTATTTGCACGAAGAGGAAACCTCAAACAACTGAAAGTAATCAAAGACTTTGAACCAAAGCCATTCATCAAAAATATTGAAAAACCACTCTTATTTTTATTTGCTGAAAATGACCCCCTGGTAAATCCTGAGTGGAGCATAGAAGATCTACATACTATTTTTCCTAATGGTATCCCGGAAAATATATCCTATTATGTTGCCCCGGGTGAAGATCATTCATTTAGAATTTCACCTATGTGCTTTGCCGGTAGTCCAAGAGATCTGGAACCCTCCATTAAAACTAGAAACCTGATGTTCGACTGGGTAAACGACTTATTGATACTCAGCAAAAAACAGTAAATATATTTTTTACTTACGAACGACAAGTTCATGAACAGATATGAAAAAAGCCCAGCCACAACTGACTGAGCTTTTCTAAAAATGTTTTTTTTTAATACCTGAATTAAGGTATATCGTTCATATTAATTTCCACTAATCAGCAACCTTTCGTCAGCAAAGACCTGAGATCCTTCCATATCAACCAAACGCAAAAAGTAGAGACCGGGAATATTTCCAGATAAATCGATCGCCCCTTGTCGTGATTGGATATCACCTGACTGAATGAGTCTACCCATCTGATCGAAAACCTGATATTTTATATGTTCAGCATTCATTGAGTATAAGGAATAATTGAAAATACCGACTGTAGAAGGATTGGGGTAGATACTATAGCTTTTCTCAACAACCTCTTCTCGTGTCGAAACGGGCTGAAGAAGACCGTTACGAGGCCCCTCCAATACCGCTCTCATTACGGCGATCTGTCCATTTGTAAAACTGTTCATGCAACGCTCATCCGAATAATCCATATAATTTTCAATCATATCGGGTAAGGTGTCTGTAGCACTAATACAGCTATTTACTGTGGTATCACATGCCCAGTTAGACGCAGCAGCCTGATTGGGTGTATCCTCTATTCCATCGTCTTCAGCACAGCCATCACCAAATAGCGCATCACCCCAGATATGTCTCAATCCAAGGTAGTGACCAATTTCATGAATTGCAGTTCTACCATACCCACTAACCGTTTCACCGGTACCCGGATCTATTTCCAATGGGTTATTTCTACCAAAAATTCTGTAATCCACCACCACACCATCTACCTCAGGTGACGGAGCAGATGAGCCTTCCGGCCAATTATCCAGATTAGCAGGTGGATAGGCATAGCCCAAAACCTGTCCCAATGGAAAGCCAAATACTGTTAATGGTTGTAATTTGCAAATCCACATATTCATATATCTTTCCGTATCCCAGGCATCACTACCTCCCTGAGAAGATTGTTTAACCTGATCGGGAAGAGCTGTAAGGGAGGGTGTAAATAAAGCTGTAGTCTCTACCCGCTCTATAGCTACCAATTCAAATTCAATTCCGGGATCCCCCACCCTATCCCAGAATATGGGTCTGAGATTTTCAGCATCGGGATTTAACCTCCGGAAATCCTCATTCATAATTCGAATTTGATCAATAATAATGGAATCGTGAAGATTTTCTTCCTCTTCATTCCATACCACATGCACAACTACGGGAATGGTATAAACTTCCTGTCCTCTATACGGACTTATCCCATTCATGCGAGCTTCTTCAAAAGTCGCCCTTACTCTATCCATGTATTCCGGATAATTTCTATCGAGATAGTTTTTTAATATTCCATCTCCACACACCAATTGTTGAGCATTAGAATTGGTGGAAATAAATAGCAGACCGGCAAAGATCATGCAAAATAAAATAGATAAATTTAATTTCATAAGCAGAAGTTTTAAGAGTTAAAATAAGACAAAAACAGGGAAATTAAGAGCGACTAAATTTAATATCATAAATGAGTCAAGACTGATATAAAATTGACGCAGAACACATTTTTTATCTGTTTTCAGCCTTGAAGATAAATTAATCACTAATTGTTTTTAACCAAATGAATTGATTTTAACACAGTTTTTAACATTTTCTTTAACTCTAAAACCCACAATAACTAAAGAATTTTTACAGAGAGAGTATGTAGAAAAACAGCGGTCGATGTATGAAATAAGTGTAGAATTAGGAGTTAATCCCAACTCTATTCGACAGAGGCTCAAAAAATACGGAATGCCAATTCGTGGCCGTGGAGACGCACTTAAAAATGCTTACAAACATAACAAAAAGAAGCATCCAACAAAAGACAAGCATAGGACCGAAGAAGAAAAATTAAAGATTTCACAATCAGTACAGAGTTATTGGGAGGATGTACCAGATGAAGTAAGAGAAAGATATAGCGAAATCTCAAAAGATCGGTGGCAGAAAATGACGGAGGAGGAGCAGCATGACCTACGAAGCAAGGCTATTGAGGCTATTCGTAGAAGTGCCGTAGAAGGTTCTAAACTAGAAAGGTTTTTGTATGAAAAATTAGAAGCAGCCGGATATAATGTTGGTTTTCACCACAGGCCACTAGAGAATGAAAATTTAGAATGTGATTTGGTATTAAATGAATTATTGGTGGCTATTGAAGTGGACGGCAAATCGCACTATGAAAATGTATGGGGTATTGACAAGTTACGACAAACTAAGAAAAGTGATAAAGATAAAAATGGTCTGTTACTGAAACGTGGGTTTGTG
>SLKL01000205.1 GCA_007134625.1 Saprospiraceae bacterium | reverse complement strand
GTCAAAAAAGTTCACGACACTTGGTCGAATAAAAGTAAAGATCGATAAGACCGACAGGAAGGTTATGAAAATCCTTCAGGAGAATAGCAAATTAACCAATCTTGAATTATCCAAGAAAATAGGTTTGTCTCCGGCTCCGACTTTGGAAAGAGTAAAAAAACTGGAAAGAGGTGGAGTTTTAGCTAGTTATCACGCACATGTCGATCCCAAAACAATTGGGCTAAACGTTAAAACATTTGTACTTGTTGACCTTGCATGGCAAAAGCCAAATGCGCTTGACAATTTCATCAAGAAAATCAACAAAATTCCTGAAGTACTTGAATGTTATGTTATTACAGGTGAAGCCGATTTATTATTGAAGATTATTTGTAAAGATATGGCTTCTTATGAGCAACTATTGTTCAGAACGTTAAGTCAAATTGAGGAAATAGAAAGAATGAAAACGCTTATAGCTCTTTCAAAAGCGAAGGACAGTAAAGTGTTACCTTTCAACTATTAATTTATTTGGTTAAAATTATTTTAAGGTCTTTTCGATATTTTTCGGAAAGACCTTTTTTGTTTGCATATGAGGAAAAATAATCTGCTTTGGGAAATACGAATAGCTAATGATGAATTAGCCGGTTATCTTTTTGGCACCATCCACATAAGCCATCCCGAAATTGATTCCAAGTTATATACTCCACTTAAACTTCTGCATTCTACCCATTGCCTTTACCTCGAAATTAATCCTGGTGAATTGGATAAAACATTTTTTCAAGGCAACAATGATGAAACTCAAATTAAAGATCTAAGGAATTTTTACTCAAAGCAGAAATACGCGAGACTAAAGAAAAATCTCATTAAGTTTTGTGGTATAAACCCGGATTATTTTAGAAATACTAATCCGGTAGTTTTAATGAGTTATATTGAAGCCAGTTTATCGAACGCGTCCCCGGAAAAAGGAATGGATATGCAATTGTACTTGAATGCCAAAAACTTTGGAATCCCTGTAAAAGGTTTAATAAGTATGGAAGAGGAATATCAAAGCATGTACCAACTCAATGACCAATTAGAGGGAAGCGAATTGTATAAATTATCCAGGAATTTAAAATCAGCAAAGAAGAATATCAAACGCTTGATAAAGCTGTATAAAGAAGAAGATATCCATCAGTTATACAGAGTCAGTAAAAAACCGTTGGGTGCTATGCGAAAGCCATTGCTTTACGATAGAAACTTTAAAATACTGGAGAAAATGAAGACAGAACTCCAGGCAGGGGAGAAAATATTAGTTGCTGTGGGCGCAGGTCATTTATCCGGTGAATTTGGATTGATTAGATTGCTCAGAAAGGAGGGGTATAAGATATCCCCATTTCAAACAAGGGAGTATAGTAAACTAAAATACAAATCCTAAGCTGGCTATTAATCTTGTAGGTGTATCTGAAAAATCGTAATCCTTACCAAAAAAGGTTATGTGTTCACCGTAATTATTAAAATTACCTTCATACCTAAAATCCAGATGTATATTCCAGATGTCAAACCCTATACCGGCTTGATAGCCAAGAGTTAAATCTTCAAGTTTTGATCTAAAACCTTGAGTTTCTGTAAGGTCAGATACTGCATTTAAGTTAATATGACCTACCGGTCCTGCATTGACCCTAAAAAAACCAAATTTAAAACCCATCATTAATGGAATGTCAATTTGTTGAAATCTTTCAGAAAGATTTAAACCTGCAAATTCAGGATTTTGTATTTCATCAAATTCATATTCAACACTATGGGAATTATATAAAAACTCAGGTTGGATAAAAAAGGAATTCATCTGAAGTCTGAACATGAGCCCAATATGAACGCCGTAATTTATTTCTTTTACTCTGATTAGGAAAAGGTCAAGGTCATTTTGGTCTTTTATCAAAATTTCCTGAGGTTCCAGCTGAGTGGTGGACAGACCTGCTCTTATACCAATATTTACCTGAGCATCTAGATGATACAAGGGTGGTAAAGTGAAACCTGCAATGACCAAAATATAAATAAAGACTCTACGCATAAAATATCAAAGTGCAAATCTAATAAAATAACTATTTCAATCACGAATTATTTGGAGGTATTAATTAAAAACCTATATCTAAAGTTTACCTTTGCTACTTCCTTTTATATTATTACGGATTTAAATGTGAATAAGTTGTAGGTATATGAAGAATATTAGATTTTTAGGAAGTTTTGAAAGGGTTGGTCAATGTCCTGATCTTAAAATACCAGAATATGCTTTAATTGGACGGTCAAATGTCGGTAAATCGAGCTTAATTAACTTTATAACAGGCGTAAAAGATTTAGCGCACATCTCTAAAAAGCCAGGGAAAACCAGATCTTTAAATATATTTGAAATTGACAGCGAATGGGCTTTAACCGATCTTCCCGGCTACGGATATGCACATGTGTCCAAATCACAAAGACGAAAATGGGACAAAGAATTGTGGGAGTATCTTAGACTTCGTCCCAATTTGATGTGTGCGATGGTCTTGGTAGATGCGAGTATTCCCCCGCAATCTATCGATCTTCAATTTATGGAAGAATTGGCTGTGAATGGGGTGCCCTGGGTTTTGGTTTTTACAAAAGTTGATAAAATAAAAAAGTCTGGTCGAGCGAAACAAATAAAGATAATTCAGGATTCAATCCTTCAGATTTATGAATCTCTTCCTGAAGTTCTAATTACTTCTACTGAAAAAAAGGAGGGTAAACAGGAGTTATTGGATTTTATACAACGGACTAATCAAATATTTAAAGATCAGGTTTCCTGACATTGAGGTATATTTGCGAAAAATTAGCCAAGCCTAACTGACCTTTTTATCTTATTAATGGAGAAAACAACCACATTAAAAGAGACTGTAGATTATCGTTTTGATCATCTTGAAAGTGATCTTAAGAATTGGCCTATCTATAAATTAAGCGAAAGAAGGGCTGACTTTGTTGAGGAATTGAATAAT
>SLKL01000370.1 GCA_007134625.1 Saprospiraceae bacterium | reverse complement strand
TTACTGCCATGAGGGCAAGGGGTGCAAAAGTTACTGATGTTGCAGTTATTATAGTTGCAGCAGACGACAAAATAATGCCACAGACCAAAGAAGCTATTTCTCACGCTCAGGCTGCCGGTGTACCCATGGTTTTTGCCATAAACAAAATTGATAAAGCAGGGTCTGATCCGGAAAGAATAAAGCAGGAGTTGGCAAGCATGAACTTCCTTGTAGAAGAATGGGGTGGGAAATACCAGTCTCAGGATATTTCTGCTAAGCAAGGAACCAATGTTGATCAGCTCTTAGAAAAAATAATTCTGGAAGCTGATTTACTCGAATTAAAAGCAAATCCGGAAAGAAAGGCATTGGGTACGGTGATTGAAGCCTCTCTTGATAAAGGAAGGGGATACGTTACCAAAGTTTTGGTTCAAAACGGAACGCTAAAGATGAGTGATCCGATGGTAGCCGGTGAGCATCAGGGTAAGATCAAAGCCATGTTCAATGAGTTTGGACAGCGTATAAAATCTGCAGGTCCTTCAAAACCGGTGATGATTCTAGGTCTTTCAGGTGCACCGCAAGCCGGCGAACAGTTTAAAATAATGGACTCTGAATCTGAAGCAAAAGATCTCGCATCAAGAAGGGCACAAATCAACAGAGAGCAATCTAATAGAGCGAGCAAACGTATCAGTCTTGATGAAATCGGAAGACGTTTGGCATTGGGTACCTTTAAAGAACTTAACCTTATCGTTAAAGGTGATGTGGATGGATCAGTCGAAGCCCTGTCTGATGTATTGATGAAGCTTTCTATCGAAAGTGTTCAGGTTAATGTCATTCACAAGGCAGTGGGTCAGATTATTGAATCAGATGTACTGCTTGCATCAGCTTCGGATGCCATCATTATCGGTTTCCAGGTAAGACCATCACTTGGCGCGAGGAAACTTGCAGAGAAAGAAGGGGTACAGATCAAGCTCTACTCTATCATTTACGAAACAATAGAGGAAATTAAATCCGCTATTCAGGGGATGTTGGAACCTGTTCGTGAAGAGAAAATCACAGGTAACCTTGAGGTCCGGGAGGTTTACAAAATCAGCCGCATCGGTACCGTTGCAGGTTGTTATGTTCAGGATGGTAAAATCAACAGAAATTCCTTCATCAGAGTCATCAGAGATGGTATTGTTATCTATCCGACCAAAGAAGGAGTTACCGGTGAAATCTCCTCACTCAAACGCTTTAAAGAAGATATTAAAGAGGTTAAAACAGGCTTGGAGTGCGGTTTGACCGTTAAAAACTTTAACGATATCAAGGTCGGTGATACCATAGAGGCTTACGAGGTCATTGAAGTAAAAGCTGAAATGTAATTTTTGGACGCTCTAATCTACGGGAGATCATCTTACTTTGTATGCATTCTTTGTATTGGGTGGGGTTGATTTAATGAAATTGAAAATTGAAAGTTGACCCTTCGACTTGCTCAGGGTAAAAAATTGAAAATTGTTATCTCTTCCTAAGACGCAGACCTGTCTCTTAAGGAAATGAAATGGACTGACGAGAAAGATTGAAAATGAGGTCTGGAGAAATGGGTAAGTGAGAAGTGGGGAGATGGAATTAGGAAGTAAGAGCCTACTCAGGTCTTCTATGTGTCTGCTATGTGCCTATTGTGGTTAAAAGAAAAACCAGGTAAAGAAGATCTAAGTATCTTAAAATGCAGCATTGCGTTAATTTACATCATGTGATTATCATGAAATGAATGTTATAGAAAAGCTTACCAGCGCGCGGATTAAGGACAGTCTCTTATTCAAATTATACGTAGTTTTGTTTCCAGGCATCTTTTTTTCACAATAGGAAACTTTAAACCGTGAAAGACCTTAAGGAATTACTAGATGAGATGGAGGCTCGTTTCAACAGTGTTGATTTTATAGCGGACGATCCCATTCAGATACCTCATTCCTATTCCAAAAAGCAAAATATAGAAATAGCAGGCTTTTTTGCTTCCATATTTGCATGGGGTCAACGCAAGACAATCATTAATAAAACGAATGATTTTCTCAGCAGAATGGGGGAAGATCCGCACGACTTTATTCTGAACCATGCAGATGAAGACAGATTGCTTTTTTCAGATTTTAAGCACAGGACTTTTCAACCGGTAGATGCCTATGCTTTTTTGGAATTCTTACAACAACAATACCGACAGGGCGAAAGTCTGGAACATTCTTTTTCCAGGCACCTAAATTCAGATTCACCATCAATCGAAGCGGCATTAATAGGATTCAGGCAGGAATTTATCGATCAAAGTGGAGCCATGCGCCGGACCCTGAAGCACCTTTCCGGGCCACAAACGGGTAGCAGTTGCAAACGACTGAACATGTATTTACGCTGGATGGTGAGGAAGGATGATAAGGGAGTAGATTTTGGAATCTGGAATACAATTCGGCCTGATCAATTGTGTTTGCCGCTCGATGTACACGTTGAGAGAGTTGCCAGAAAACTCCATTTATTGAAAAGAAAGCAAACCGATTGGAAGGCGGTGATTGAGCTAACCGAAAATCTAAAAAAAATGGATGCGAAGGACCCGGCTCGATATGATTTTGCGTTATTTGGAATGAGCTTGAGTGGGGAGTATTGAGTTTTAAGGACATAGTACACTTGATTTGCAGTTAATTTATTTCCTTCTTTTCACCACAGATTACTCAGATTAGCACAGATTTTTTTTTGAAAGTTTTTTCTCTCTGGTTCACCTACTCACAAAAAGAGATTCGGACCTTCTTGATTTTTTTGAGGATCCATTCAAAGTTGTAGACGATAAGAGCCACTTACCTGTCTGAGTTTTAGCAATTCTTATCAACTTACAGTTCAAAGCCAGTAATTTATGATTCTACAAAATATATGGCACTCGCCCCATCGGACATGAGTCAGCAAAAGAATTGGTAAAGCGAGTTTAAGTGGGTCCGGCTACAGCTTTGCTAAATGGATCAAAAAAAGCGAGTAGTCCTAGAG
>SLKL01000105.1 GCA_007134625.1 Saprospiraceae bacterium | reverse complement strand
TTTTTTTTAAAAAAATTACCACTTGCATGGGTACAATCCCGCTACATCATACACTACAAAGGCGGAAATAGTAATCAATATGCCAACAACTTTTGCGGAAATCCCTTTTTTTAGAATTACCGTTGCGTTTATAGCCGGTATCGTCTTTTATCAATATGCAGCTGAATACGACCTGAGTATGTATTTAGTCTTTGCTGCTATTGCATTGGTACTGGGATTTATTTTTCATAAAAAAACCGGTTCTGTCTTACTACCGGCAGTGGTAATACTTGGCTTGACATTTATTGCTGCCTACCTCAGGGCGGATGGATTGTCTAATACAGATAGCAGCCTTCATTTCACACAATTGGATTGTACCCAATACCTTCTGGAGGGAAAAATAACTGAAGTCAATGAACGAGAAAGGGGGATGGCCATAGTAGTCGCTATAAAAAATGCAGGTTGTGAAAGCGGAAGCATACGGTCGGAAAAATACAATCGCGGAAATATTCTAATCACCACTAGGGGTAAAAGCAGATTGACAGAATGGATCCCCGGCACCGAGGTACGATTCATTGCTGATGTAAGGGAGATAGCTCCACCTGCCAATCCGAAAGCTTTTGATTACAAGGCGTTTATGGCGAGAAAAAGAATCTATCACCGGGCATTTATAGCAGAGGAAGAACTTGAAATCACCAATACCAACAGCAACCCTCTCCAAAGAGGTCTATTCGTTTTCAGAAGAGGTTTTATCGAAAACCTGAAGAATTACACTCAAAAGGAACATACAGCAGGAATCCTAACAGGTATTGTTCTGGGAGATAAATCACTAATGGATGAGGATATCCATCGGGCATTCAGGGATGTTGGAGCAGCTCATGTTCTCGCGGTATCAGGTTTACATGTTGGGATTGTCTTCAGCATATTGTTTTTTGGGTTTAAAAGGCTACCGGATTGGGCTACGGCTATTTTATCCCTTGCAGGAATCTGGGCATTTATACTCCTTGCCGGGATGCCGCCATCCGCTATGAGAGCGGGTACCATGTTCAGTCTTTTTAGCATCGGAAAACTGATTAAGAAAAGAGCCAACCCGGTCAACATCCTTTCCTTTTGCGCAGTCCTACATCTATTCATTGAACCACAACTTGTGTTTGATGTGGGATTCCAGTTTTCTTATCTCGCTTTATTGGGTATCATTATTTTCTTCAATAAAGTCAATGCAGTAATTCCCTGTCCACATCCTATGTTGAAAATACCAAGAGATCTAATCAGCCTATCTGTGGCAGCTCAACTGGGTGTACTGCCATTGAGTATTTACTATTTCAATCAGGCTTCCCCATACTTTATGCTGTCCAGTATTTTTTCAGTACTTGGCGCATACATCCTGCTATGTGGAGGTTTGTTTGTAGGTTTGGTGGGCTTTGCTTTACCTCCTTTGGCAAAACTTGCGGGGTTCATTCTCGACTGGAGCGCTGAATTACTATCTGCCTGTATGCTTCTTTTTACTGAACTCCCCGGAGCTACAGTTAGTGAGATGTATTTTTCAAAAGCCACAGTCATCATTATTTATTTCTTGATTATCCTATTTGCTCTAATCATTTATAGAAGGGTAAAAAACTATCAACCCATGCTGATATTGGGCGTTGCCTTCTTTTTCTTTTCAGGATTTAGTTCCAATCAACAGTCTATGAACAGCAATGCGGTTTACCTATACAGCTCCGGCAGAGCACTACTTATTGATGTATTCAGTCCTGGACAAGCCAAAACCATTTACTGCGAAAATCTAAACGACCAATCCGAACAATTTGCAGCTAGGGCAAACAGAATAGCCTACAGAACAAAGCACCGAGAACAGAAAAGAATAAAAACAGACAGTCTATCCAATCTGCATATCATTAGGGGGACGACCGCTGATATTATCATTAGTAGCTACAATGCCTTCCCGGAAAGTCTGATTGAAAAACAAGAAAGACCGTTTCATATGGTTTTCACCCATTTTTCAAGACTCGAAGAAAAATATCAATCCCTACTTTGCGAAAGGGAGATTTTAAGCATTACCTCAGCAGCCGGAAATAGTTTTTCAATGAGCAGGACATTGGAGCAATTGGCAGAACAGGAAAAAATAACTTTTAATAATACATTTAGAAATTATCACTCAATCAAAAACTTTTAACCATGATGAAAAAGATTTTTTACTTCCACACAAAGGAGCGCAATACACTGTTTCTATTACTAATCAGCACTATACTATACAGTCTTGGTAGCCCGGCGCTTCAAAAATTATGGAATAAAGATATCAACACCATTGAGGTAATAAGTCTGAACTACTCCACTATCGGCCTCCATATTACCGAATGCCATCAGGCCAACCTATTGGAAAAAAATGATCTGCTTAGTTTTGGAATGAATGCCGATCTTGCAGAAAGGTGGATCAATCACAGGCAAAGAGTTGGTGGTTTTTTCAGCCCTGATGATTTTCAGAATGTATGGGGACTTAGCGATAAAAAGTTTCAAATCCTGGCTGCACATCTTCAATACGACGAAAACCCATACCTCCAGACCCAAAGATCAGTACGGGTAGTCCAAACAGCAACCAATAAAAATCAATCAACTCACTCAAGACAAACATCAATTTCGAATACTGACATTCAAGAGCCAAGAGAAAGTAATTCACCAAACCTTTCCCCGTTTTGTATCAATACTGCCACAGCAGAGCAATTCCAGAAAATCAGAGGAATCGGACCGGTCTTTTCCGATCGGATCGTCAGATACAGAGAAAGACTTGGAGGTTTCTACACTATTGAGCAATTAAAAGAGGTATTTGGTATAGAGGACGAATTAATTGACAGCAACTCAGCTTATTTTATTATAGAGGAAAAAACTCTCAGACAAATAGATTGGCAGGAAGGTGAATTCAGAGATATATTGGCTCATCCTTACCTCGATTACGATCAGGTGGTTTGTATAATGCAGCAGAGGCGTGCAGGGGCGGAA